>JABWAM010000224.1 GCA_013360985.1 Verrucomicrobiia bacterium
CGCCGCCGGCGGCGACGCCCTCCCTCGCTTCGCGACCGAGCGGATTTTTCCCAAGCACGGACGGGGGAAAGGGAGGGCGAGGCCGCCGGCCGAGCCGTCACACCCTTCGTGTGGGGAGTCGGAAATCTCGACACGACCCACCTCTCCGATCCTCCATGGATGATGAGGAGGGTGGCTCTCTGAAAATCGAGCGGATCCGTGGATTTGGGATGCCCGCCTGCCGCGCGGGGACCCCGGAAGCTCACCGGCGCTTCCCAAACGATCTCCCGCGACGTCGCCGACGCGAGGATCAGGGGGCGCTCAAAGCTCGACACCTCCCGCGACGCGCCGTTATAAGTGCGGATTTGCGCGCCGATGAAACTCAAGGATTCCCTCCATCTCCCGAAGACCGCGTTCCCGATGAAAGCGGACTTGGTGCGCCGCGAGCCCGAGATCCTCGCGCGATGGGAAAAGGAAACGCTCTACGCGCGCATCCAAGAGGCCCGAAAGAATGCTCCGACGTTCATTCTCCACGACGGCCCCCCCTTCGCCAACGGCGATGTGCATATCGGCACCGCGCTCAACAAGATCCTCAAGGACTTGATCGTCAAGCATCGCGCGATGAGCGGATATCGCGCCCCGTATCTCCCCGGCTGGGACTGCCACGGGCTTCCCATCGAGTTCAAAGTGGCCAAGGAGAACGCCGGGATCGACGCCCGGGATCTGCGCCGCGAATGCGCCGCCTTTGCGCGGAAGTACATTGATCTTCAGCGGCGTCAATTCCAGCGCCTCGGCGTGCTCGGCGATTGGGAAAACCCCTATCTCACCATGGAGCGCGGCTACGAGGCGGCCATCCTCCGCGTCTTCGCCGAGTTCGTCGGCCAGGGACTTGTTTATCGCGGACGACGCCCCGTGCACTGGAGCACCGGCGCGCAGACCGCCCTCGCCGAAGCCGAAGTCGAATACCTCGAAAAAGATTCTCCCGCCGTTTTCGTCAAATTCTCCGTCGTCGGCCAACCGGGGACTTCCGTGGTCATCTGGACCACCACGCCATGGACGCTCCCCGCCAACCTCGCCGTCGCGATTCATCCGCGCTTCGGTTACGCCGAATACGCCCGAGGCGAGGAACGCCTGATCCTCTGCAACGCCCTGCCTGCCGCCACATACACGGCGCTCGGTCTGGCCGCTTCGCCGGTCGCCTCCGTGGAAACCACGCGCCTCCTCGGCATGAAGCTTCGCCATCCCTTCCTCGATCGGGAAGTCCCCGTGCTTCCCGCGGAATACGTGGAGAAAGAGACCGGCACCGGCTGCGTCCACACCGCTCCCGGCCACGGGCAGGACGACTATCACCTGGCGCGCCATCTCGGCCTCCTCTCGCCCGTGGACGATCAGGGCCGTTTTACCCCTGAGTGCGGAATGCCCGCGTGGGTCGGCAAATACGTTTTCGACGCCAATCGGGAAATCGTGAGCTTCTTGCGCGAACGAGGCGCGTTGCTTCGCGAAGAAACGATCCGCCATTCCTACCCGCATTGCTGGCGCTCGAAGACGCCGATCATCTTCCGGGCGGTGGATCAATGGTTTATTCGCATCGAAGACTTCCGCCAAAAAGCGCTCGACGCTGTAGGCACAGTGACCTGGATCCCCGCATGGGGCGAAAGCCGGATCCGCGGCACCATCGCCTCCCGGGGCGACTGGTGCATCTCGCGCCAGCGCGCTTGGGGAGTTCCGCTTCCCGTCTTCTACGGCGCGAACGACGAAGCGATCCTCAGCCGCGAGTTGGTCCTCAAGGCCGCCGACCTCGTGGAAAAACATGGCGCCGACATCTGGTTCGCACGCGACACGGACGCCCTCGCGGCGGACCTGGGGCTGCCCAAAGGCCTACGCAAGGGCGCCGAAACGCTCGATGTCTGGATCGATTCGGGGAGTTCGCATCGCGCCGTCCTTGCCCGCCATCCCGACCTTGCGTTCCCCGCGGACGCCTACCTCGAAGGAAGCGACCAACACCGCGGCTGGTTCCAATCTTCGCTCCTCACGAGCGTCGTGGCCAACAAGGGGAAGGCGCCTTATCGCCGCGTGATCACGCACGGCTTCCTCGTGGATCTCGACGGAAAAAAGATCAGCAAATCGAGCGCCTACGAAAAGCCGAAGAGCGCCGAGGCCTTCGTCGAGCGCTACGGCGCGGACGTCGTCCGCCTCTGGGTCGCGAGCGAGAGCTACCAGAGCGACGTGCCGCTCTCCGAAGAAATCTTCTCGCGGATCGGCGAGACCTATCGCTCCCTGCGCAACACCCTCCGCATCCTGCTCGGCAACCTCCACGGCTTCGATTCGGTCCGCGACGCCGTCGACTTCGCCGCGCCCGAAGTCCGCGGAGATCCGTGGTGCGCCGTGGATTTCTGGATGCTCAGCCGCCTCTCCCGTCTCATCGCCGAGACGCGCAAGGCGTACGACGCCTTCGAGTTCCACCGCGTCTATCACGCCATCAACGAGTTTTGTTCGGTGGACGTTTCCGCGCTTTACGTGGACCTCACCAAGGACCGCCTCTACTGCGATCGCTCCGATTCCCGCCGGCGGCGCGCCACGCAAACGGTCATGCACGCGCTCGCCTCCGCCCTCTGTCGCCTCCTCGCCCCCATCCTGAGTTTCACCGCCGAAGAAGCCTGGGGACATCTCGCGCCCTCCGCGGGAAGCGTTCACCTGCAACTCCTCCCCGAGCCTTCCGCGTGGCCGGACGCGACGGAACTTTCCGAGGCGGCGAGCCTGATGCTGGCCCAGCGCGAGCCCGCCTCGAAAGCCCTGGAGGCGCAGCGCGCCGCGGGACGCATCGGCAAAAGCCTCGAGACGCGTCTCCGCTTGCGCCCCGGCGCCGCCGCCGCCGCCAAGCTCAGTGGGCGCCTTCCGCAACTCGCGGAGATTCTCATCGTTTCCCAGGTCGAAGTGGAGGCCGCCGACGGCGATCCCGAGGTGATCGCGCCCTGGGGCCGCAAGTGCGAGCGTTGCTGGCGCTGGGAGGAAACCGTCGGCGCCGAAGGCGCTTCTCCCGCCCTTTGCGCGCGCTGCGCCGACGCCTGGAAAACCGCGCGCGAAGGAGCGTCTCTTTCGGGTTGACGAACCTCGGAAAGCGTGGATACTTCCCCCCCTTCCACGCTTCCAAGGAAGAGAGTTCCATGAAGAAAAAGAAAAAAACATCGAGGAAGGCGCCGCCCCGGAAACCCGTCAAGGCAGCCAACGCGCCGGCGCGCGGCAAACCCTCTCGGCAGGCGAGCAAACCCTCAGGAAGCACGGAACGCGATCTCCCCCTGATCGGGATTGACCCCGCGCGCGCCGAAAGCCTGAAGAAAGCGCTCAAGGGGCCGCACGCGCGCTACGTGCGAATCCTCCTCGATCTCCGCGACCGCCTCCTCGACGGGATCGAGTTCCACGCCAGCGACAACTTGAAGCGGTCGCAGCGCGACGCCTCCAGCGATCTCTCCGCCTACAGCTTTCATATGGCCGACGCGGGCACCGACAACTTCGACCGCGAGTTCGCGTTGAGCATGGTCTCCAACAGCCAGGAAGCCCTCTACGAAATCAACGACGCCATCAAGCGCATCGAGATCGGCACCTTCGGGACCTGCGAGATGTGCGGCAAGCCGATCCCCCGCGCCCGCCTCGACGCGATCCCGTGGACGCGCTACACGGTGGATTGCCAAGCCGAGGTCGAGAAGAACCAGCGCCGACTCCCCCGCCAAGCCTTCCAACTCTCCGACTTCGGCAACACCGAGGAAGAAGGCGGCGAAGAACGCGAAGAAGAAGAGTGAGCCGTTCCCTGCCGGCCGGACTGCTCGGCGCGTCGGTCGCCCTCCTCGACCAGACGACGAAAGCCGTTGCGCTCGACCGCCTCAGCGGCAACCGTTCGATCGAAGTTTTTCCGGACTTCTTCCGCCTCACTCTCGTCGTCAACACCGGCGCCGCCTGGGGCCTGTTCCGCGACAAGGGCCTCTGGCTCACTCTCCTCGCCATCGCCGCCCTCGTCACCCTGATCGTCGCCCGCCGGCATTTCACCGCGACCGGCCCTCTCCCCCGCATCGCCTTGGGCCTGCTCTGCGGCGGCATCCTCGGAAACCTCACCGACCGCCTCGCGCGCGGGCACGTGGTGGATTTCCTTTCCTTTCATTTCCGCGGATTCGAATGGCCCG
>JABWAM010000225.1 GCA_013360985.1 Verrucomicrobiia bacterium
TCTTAAAAGTGATTTTTTCTGGGGAGCACTGCTTGCTTGTGCCCCCTTTTTTCTCTTCGGCGTGGAGCGAGTGTTGTCCTCCCGTATCTCGGGAAACTCCCTGGCCCATTATAATTCGGCCTTCGAGGTTTTTCTTCGGGCCACTTCGTTGCTCACTTTTTTGGGAATGATTTCCTTGGGCTGGCTAAACAGGCGGCCAGAATGTTCTGGTGCTCGCGAGGTTTTGGGTGAGGGTGCCGCCTTTTCTTTGGTTTTAGTGTCCGGGGCCCTGAGTTTTGGCCCTCCCGTTCTCGCCCTCGTTCTGGGGCCGGCTTTCGATCCTGAGGTTGCGCTGGTATGGGGTTTTCTCGCCCCGGCCCTGGGGCTGATCGGGCTGGGGCAGTCGGGCCTCTCTGTAGTAATGGTGCTGAGGCAATGGAAATGGCTAGTGGTTTCCTATTTGCTCATGCCCCTTATTCTCTTGTGGGGCTGTTGGGGCGGCGTCGGATCCGCACATGGTCTTGCCCGCGCGGTTACTTTGGCGCGGCTGCCGGATCTCATCTGTTTCGGTTGGGCCGTGAGGTGCAGTGGGGGATTCGCATGGAAAAGATCCATCCTTCCCGTATTTTCCTTGATTGTCGCTCTGTTGGCGCCTTGGTTCGTCGGCGCTTTCGCCAGCGTGGCTGTGGCAGTGTGGCTGTGGCGCTCGGGGCTTTGGAAATAGGCGCTTAGCGCGGCAATTTTCTCGCGGTGTAAAAGGCAAATGTTGGGGCCATTTTTTCCCGCAGTCTGCGGCGCCGGTAGACCACACGTTCCGAATCAAACAACTGGCTGAGAATACAGTCGGCTTTGAATAGCGCCCGCCCCACCTTGGATCGCAGGGAGAACAGGGCTCGGATCTGGTTTAGCCCGCCAATTCCCGCCAGATCGAGCCGTTCCACCTCGAGGAGGAGCGCCAATCGCGCCTCGCGCAACGCGACATCCTTCGGACGCGCGGCGATCGCGTCGTTGAGCGTTCGCAACGCCTTTTCATACTCCCGCGCCTGGGAAAAGGCCTCCGCCTTTTGGATCTCTTTGCGGGACGCGGACGCGCCGCAACCCGCCGCGCCGAGCGTGAGCGCCGCCGCGAGTAGGGCGGAAATCCCGCGAAAACAGGGCGTCTTCAGCCCAGCGAGTGGATCTTTCACTTAAAACGTGGTGAACCCCCAGGCTAACAGCTTTCAAGACTTTGAGCAATCGATGCCCCAAAGATTCCCTTCAATCCCGCACGAGGCGAAATTCGGCGCCCCGGGGCTTTGCGCGCGTTTGACTTCCCCGCGCGCGCGACCATAATCCCAGGTCATGGCGGCGTCGGAAGAATCCATCCTCGAAATCTTGCTCGATGTCGGCTTGGTCACGCGGGAACAGGTGGAGGCGGCAAAAGCCGCGACAACCGCCGACGGCAGCGTCGTGGACTCGCTGGTGCGGCAGCAGGCGATCACCGCGATGCAGTTGACGCAGGCGATCGCAGCCCATGCGGGGATGGACACCATTTCGCTGCGTTCCCACACCATTCCGCCGGAAGTGATCGAGGCGATGCCGCGTCACATCGCACGGCGTTACAAGGCGATCCCCGTCTTCAAGCACAACGGCTCTCTCGCCGTCGCGATCAGCGATCCGACCGATCTCGACATCGTGGACAGCCTCCATTACGCGCTCAAGTGCGAGATCGAACCGATGGTCGCGCCGAAGGAGGAGATCGAAGAAGCCCTCACGCGTTATTACGGCGGCGCGGAAGAGACGGTGGACAAGATGCTCCAGGAGATCACCGAGGGCGACATCTCGCTGAGCACCGACGAGATCGATCAGGACCTCGGCACCGAGACCGCCGAGGACGCCCCGATCATCAAGCTGGTCCATCTGATGATCGCCAACGCTTACCGCGCGCGCGCGAGCGATATCCATATCGAGCCTCTTGAACGCCGCCTGCGGGTCCGTTTCCGCATCGACGGCGAACTCGTCGAGGTGGACAACCCTCCGAAACGCCTCCAGCCCTCCATCATCAGCCGCGTCAAGATCATGTCGAACATGAGCATCGCGGAGAAACGCCTCCCGCAGGACGGCCGCATCCAGATGAACGTGCTCGGACGGGACATCGACCTTCGCGTCTCCACGGTGCCCACCTCGCACGGCGAAAGCATCGTCATGCGCATCCTGGACAAGGAGAGCCTGAAGCTGGGTCTCGCCGAGCTGGGTTTTTTGAGCGACGACCAAGCCACCTTCGAACGCCTCATCTCCATGCCGGACGGCATCCTGCTCGTTACGGGACCGACCGGCTCGGGCAAGACGACCACGCTCTACGCCTGCCTCAACGTCATCAACCGTCCGGACCGCAAGATCATCACGGTCGAAGACCCGGTCGAGTACCAGATGCCCGGCATCAATCAGGTCGCCGTGAACGAGGACGTCGGCATGACGTTCGCCTCCGCGCTGCGCGCCATGCTTCGCCAGGCGCCCAACATCATCATGATCGGTGAGATTCGCGACGTGGAAACCGCGAACATCGCCATCAACGCCTCGCTCACCGGTCACCTCGTCTTCAGCACCCTCCACACGAACGACGCCCCGAGCGCGGTCACCCGCCTCATCGACATGGGGGTCAAACCGTTCCTCGTCGCTTCGTCGGTGCGCGCGATCATGGCCCAGCGCCTCATCCGCAAGATTTGCGCGAAATGCAAGGAGCCCTACACTCCCACCCAAGCGGAGGTGGACGCTCTCCGTCTCTCGCGAGAGGCCCTCAAAAACTCCACCCTCTTCCATGGCGCCGGATGCTCCGATTGCAACCGAGGCGGTTACCGCGGCCGCGCCGGCATCTTCGAGATCTTCGTCATTGACGACGAGGTGCGCAAGATGATCACCGAAAAGGTCTCTTCCTCGGTCATCCGCCAGCGCGCGCGCGAACTCGGCATGCGAACCCTCCGCGAAGACGGCGTGCGCAAAGTCCTCGCCGGCATGACCACGCCCGAGGAGGTGCTCGCCATCACCATGGGCGACGAAAGCTGACCCTCTCTCCCCTTCCCTCCATGGCCGTCACCATGCACGATTTGCTGAACCTCGTCGTCGAGGAGAACGCCAGCGATCTCCATATCGAAGTGGGCGTCCCGCCGACGCTCCGCCTCCATGGCGGGATGCAACCGATCGATTCACCGCCTCTGACGCCGGAGGACACCGAAGCCTTGATGCGCTCGATCACGAACGAGGACCATATCCAGCAGATCCGTTCCAAGGGCGGCGTCGACTTCGGTTTCGCCTTCGGAGAATCCTCGCGCTTCCGCGTCAGCGTCTTTCGCCAAAAGGGCTGCTTCGGCATGGTCTTGCGCCGCATCCCCAGCGCGTTCATGACGCTGGAACAGATCGGCCTGCCTCCGATCGTCAAGGAACTCCTGTACAAGCCGCGCGGCCTCATCCTCGTCACGGGGCCGACCGGCTCGGGCAAGAGCACCACGCTCGCGAGCATGATCAATCTCATCAACGAGGAACGCGACGTCCACATCATCACCATCGAAGATCCGATCGAGTATTTCCATACCCATAAAAAGAGCGTGGTGATCCAGCGCGAGGTGGGCGTGGACGTTCCCTCCTTCGCCGAGGCCCTCCGCCGCGCGCTCCGCCAAGATCCAGACATCATTCTCGTGGGCGAAATGCGCGATCTGGAGACCACCGAAGCCGCCCTGACGGCCGCCGAAACGGGCCATCTCGTCTTCGGCACGCTCCATACCACCGGCGCCGCGCGCACCGTGGACCGCATCGTGGACCAATTCCCGGCGAATCAGCAGGAGCAGATCCGCACCCAGCTCGCGGGCGCCTTGCAGGCCGTGATCTCGCAGCTCCTCCTCCCGCGCGCCGATGGCAAGGGGCGCATCGCCGCCTTCGAGATCATGGTCATGACGCCTTCGATCTCCGCGCTCATCCGCGACAACAAGACTTACCGCATCACGTCCGACATCCAGACCGGCGCGAAGTTCGGGATGCACACCATGGACTCGCACCTCATTCAGCTTTACGAAAGCGGACTCATCCCTTACGGCGAACTCATCACCAAGGCGCAAGACCCGACCAGCGTGCTTCAGAAGCTCGAAGAAGGCGGCCTCGCCGAGAAGAAGCGCTGACCTTTATGTTCGAGGAACATTC
>JABWAM010000226.1 GCA_013360985.1 Verrucomicrobiia bacterium
CGCCTCGAACGCGTCCTCGCTCTCCCTCTTCTCCCGAGGAGGACAGGCCGAAGACGACGAGCCAACTCCCGTTGGCGAAGATGGACGGCTCGGCCGGCGACCTCGCCCTACCTCGCGTTGCGACAGAGCGGATTGATCTCAAGCACGAACCGTAGAAAGGCAGGGCGAATCCGGCGACGCCAACTCCGGTGGGCGCGCAGCCCACGGAAAACCTCTCGACTTGCCTCGCCTCCTTCGCTTCCGCACAGTCGCTCCTTGCATGACTCACGGCGCCGTCACGGTCTGGATGATCCTCCCCTTCGCCGCCCTCCTCGGGGCGATCGCGTTCGCGCCGCTCGTCGCGCACGCATGGTGGGAGCGGCATTATCCAAAGGTCGCCCTCGGCCTCGGGTCGCTCGCCCTGCTCTGGTATCTGCTCGCCGCACGCGACGGCGTCGCCCCGCTGCACACCGCGCGCGAATACGTGAGCTTCATCTGCCTCATCGGCGCGCTCTACGTCGTCTCGGGCGGCATCCATCTCTCCGTGAAGGGGGAAGCCACTCCCGCGGCGAACACCCTGATCCTCGCCATCGGCGGCGTGCTCGCCAACGTCATCGGCACCACCGGCGCCTCGATGGTCCTCATCCGCCCCTTTCTCCGCGCGAACAAATACCGTCTCACCGCGCATCACGTCGTCTTCTTCATCTTCATCGTGAGCAACGTCGGCGGCGCGCTCACGCCGATCGGCGATCCTCCGCTCTACCTCGGCTATCTCAAGGGCGTTCCCTTTTTCTGGACGCTCGGGGCGCTGTTCGGGAAATGGGCCTTCGGGATGGCCTGGCTCCTCCTCCTCTTCTACGCCATGGACCGCCTGAACTTCCTCCGCGCCCCGCGCGCCATCCGCGAGAAAGAGACCGCGCGCGAGGAATGGCGTTTCGAGGGCGCGCGCAACCTCGGCTGGCTCGCCCTGATCCTCGCCGCGCTCTTCGTGCCGCGCCCGCCGCTCCTCCGCGAGGCGATCATGCTCGCCGCCGCCGCCGGCTCGTGGTTCACCACGCCGCGGCGCATTCACGAATCCAATCATTATTCCTGGACGCCGATTCGCGAGGTCGCGATCCTTTTCGCGGGCATCTTCGCCACGATGTTCCCCGCGCTCCTCTGGCTGGAAGCGCACGCCGGCGATCTCGGCTTGCGGAGCCCCACGGCCTTCTACTGGTCGTGCGGCCTCACCTCCGCCATGCTCGACAACGCGCCGACCTACCTCAGCTTCCTCAGCGCGCAGTTCGGCCTGTTCGTCACTCCGAAAATCGTGGAGGGCGTCCGCCACCTCGCCGCGGGCGGCGCCTTCGCGCTCACCGGCCCCGACGCCGGCCACGCGGCGGAAATCTTGCGGACCTGGCGCGGCATCCAGATCTGGCATCCCGACGCGCTCGGTCGCGGCGAAGTTTCTCTCGGGATCATTCAGGTCTGTCATTTGCTCAAGAACCACCCGACCTATGTCGCCGGGATCAGCATCGCGGCGGTCTTTTTCGGGGCGTCCACCTACATCGGCAACGGGCCGAACTTCATGGTGCGCAGCATCGCCCAGCAATGGGGCGTCCGCATGCCCGGTTTCCTCGGGTACATCTTCCGCTTCAGCCTCCCCTTCCTTCTCCCTCTCTTCCTCGCCGTCTGGTGGATCTTCTTCCGAACGGAGTAAACGGGAGGACCGGCGTTCCTCGTCGCGAAAGATTTTCCAGTGTTGCCGTGGCGCGCGCGGGATGCGGCGCGCCGTTTTCCTACGAAGTCGCGGAGGGAGACGCGGCGCGGCGCGCGAAAGTCGCGGCGCGCCAGCGTCCCGCGCCGAGACGCATGATCGGGGAAAGCCCCGCCGCGCGAAAGGCGGCGTCCACGGTGTTTTCCTGGGACCGCAGCACGCCCGAGATCAGGAGTGTCCCGCCCGGCGCGAGCCAGGAAGCCAGGCGCGCCGCCTGGGCGGAGAGCAGGTTGGCGAGGAGATTCGCGGCGATCGCGTCGAAACGTCCGGGAGGCGACCAGGACTCCAGCATCGCGCGCCGCAGGCGGAGGCGCTCCGAGCACCCGTTGAAGCGTGCGTTGAGGCGCGCGGCGCGCAGCGCGACGCGGTCGGAATCGATGCCCACCGCCCAGCGGAAACCGAGGAGGAGCGCCGCGATGGCCAGGATGCCCGAACCGGTGCCGACATCGAGAAAGGACCGGCTCGGGTTCAGCCCTTCCATCAAGCGAAGGCAGAGGCGCGTCGTCTCATGTTCCCCCGAACCGAAGGCCATCCCCGGTTCGATGCGGAGGATGCAGCGCTCCGTGCGCGGCGGAGTGCGCCAGGCGGTGGGCACGAGCAGCCAGCGTTTCCCGACGGCCACGGACCCCGGCAAAGGTTTCGCCGGAGGAACGCGCGACGGGAGGCGGCGGCGCGTCCATCCCGGGCGAGCCGCGGGCGGCGCGTTCGTGACGACCGTCACGGAAACCCCCGTGTCGGAGGGGATTTCGGTCGCGCCGGAGCGATTGCGGGCGGAGCGGCGGAGGACTTCGAGCAGGGCGGCGGCGGCGGCGGGATTCAAACGGCGCGATTGCGCCCACGTCTCCCTCTTGCCGCCTCGACGTTTCTCCGCCATGCGGCCCGCCGGTTCAGAGCCCGAGGATCTTCATGCTCGCGCGGACGTGGTCGGCGCTCGTTTGGAGGAGCTTGCGCTCCGCGTCGGTCAGCTTGAGTTCGAGGATCTGTTCCACGCCCGAACGCCCCAGTTTGCAGGGGACGCCCACGAACATGTCCTGGATCCCGTACTGACCCGTGCACCACGCGGCGCAAGGGAGGATCCGTTTCTCATCGCGGACAATGCTCTGGACCATCTGGACGACGGAGGCGGAGGGCGCGTAATACGCGGAACCGGTCTTGAGGAGCGCGACGATTTCGGCGCCGCCGTTCCGGGTGCGTTTCACGATCTCCTCGAGGCGCGCCTTCGGGATGAGGTCCTCGACGCAGATGCCGGAGACGGTCGAGTAACGGGTGAGCGGAACCATGTCGTCGCCGTGTCCGCCCAGCACCATCGCCTGCACGTCCTGATGCGAGACGCCGAGCTCCATCGCGAGGAAACAGCGGAAGCGCGCGCTGTCGAGCACGCCGGCCATGCCCATCACGCGGTGAGCGGGAAACCCGGTCTTCGCGCCCACGAGGCAGGTCATGACGTCGAGCGGATTGGAGACCACGATGACGATCGCGTTCGGCGCGTACTTTTTGACGTTCTCGGCGACGCCGCCGACGATCCCCGCGTTGGTCTTTAGGAGATCGTCGCGGCTCATTCCGGGCTTGCGCGCGATCCCGCTCGTGATCACCACGAGATCGGAATCTTGATAATCGGCGGGATCGTTCGTTCCGCGAACCGTCGCGTCGAAGCCCTCCAGACAGGCGGACTCCATCATATCGAGGGCTTTGCCCTTCGGCATGTCCGGCACGATATCGTGGAGAACGACGTCGCCGAGGCTCTTTTCGGCGAGGCGTTGGGCGGTGGTGGCGCCGACAAAGCCGGCGCCGACGACGGTGATTTTCGCTTTCTTCATAGAGAGATTTGAGAGACGGAAAACGATACGAGACGGAAGAGAAAGGTCAAGAGTCGGAAAAACGGCTCTCCAAAAAAGCCCCGCATTCCCGCGAAGAGCGTATCCGGAAATTCAGATGGCGCGCCGGGGCGAAGGCTGCGGGTTCTGGGCCAGGCGGCGAAACAGGCCGATCCCCGCAACGGGCTCGGCCTGCTTGGCTCATGGGGATTTCCATCTTCGGTGTCCTCGGTGGGGAGGCCGCGAATCGGGCCCTTCCTCAAAAGCGACCCTCCGGAGGTCATTCCATTTGAGGCAATTCGGGATGAAGGGCGCCTCGCTCACCGCATGGCGCAGGCCATGGATCTGTTGAAAAGCATCCTTGTCGTGAGCCTGCAGGAGCAGGATCTCCTCACGCGGTTTGGAGATGGCCGTCTGACGGAGACCGCCGCCGTTGGGGGGTTCATCCCATTTCTCATGGCAACACGTCTCCCCGGTGGAGGTTCCACGCCGCAAAGGGGTCCGGCCGCGATTCCTGATTTCGAAAAGGATTTTTGCCTTGGCGTGCGGAAATTCGGTCTCGCCTCGCGCGGCGTGTTGCTTTATCCTTCGGC
>JABWAM010000227.1 GCA_013360985.1 Verrucomicrobiia bacterium
ACGCCGCCTCTCCAACCCCCGAAAAGGCAGACTTCCCCCTCTCAAATAGCCCAAAACGATCGCACGGGATTCTCACGAAAAAATGAAGGAACATCCGTCAGGGATTCGCGCGTTTCAGCGCCTTGGCTTCGGTTAAAATGGCCTCTCGCGAGCGGCAGTTTAGTTTTTTAACACGCTTTTGGATGGATAGGCGTGTAAATCTACGCCTAAACAACGTTGGGGCAGGAAAATGAGATGGATACGTTCACCCGACAGAAGCGTTCGTGGATCATGGCGCAGGTGCGGTCGGGCGGCAACCGCTCGACGGAGACCCGCCTGATTGCCGTGCTCCGCGAGAATGGCATCACGGGATGGCGACGCCGGTATCCCCTCGACGGGAAGCCGGATTTTGTATTTCCAAAGGCGCGCGTGGCGGTGTTCGTTGACGGCTGTTTTTGGCATGGCCACCCCACGAAGTGCCGCATCCCGAAGGCGCATCGGATTTACTGGGAACGGAAGATTGCCCGCAACGTCGCCAGAGACAGGCAGGTCACGCAGACGCTCCGAGGAAAGGATTGGAAAGTCGTCAGGATTTGGGAAGATACCGTGCAAACACAATCAACCATCAGAAGGTTGCGGAAGGCGCTGACATGAACGGAGACAAGACCGCTGCCGAGTTCTTCGCAGGGATCGGCCTCATGCGCATGGGGCTTGAGCAAGCCGGGTGGAACGTCGTCTGGGCCAACGATATCGACGAGGACAAGATGAAGATGTATCGCGGCCACTACGTGGACGACGATGCGCGCTTCCATCTCGGCGACGTGCATGCCATCGCGTCCGACGATATTCCATCCATCACGCTCGCGACGGCGTCGTTCCCGTGCAATGACCTTTCGCTCGCAGGTGCGCGCCGGGGTCTGGCGGGTCAACAGTCGGGCGCTTTCTGGGGGTTCATCAACGCGATCAAGGGCATGGGGAAACGACGCCCTCCGTTGGTCATGCTGGAAAACGTCGCGGGTTTCCTAACCTCGCACGAGGGGCGGGATTTTCAGGACGCATGCCTTGCGCTCAATGACCTTGGCTACGCCGTTGACGCTTTCATGATCGATGCGGCCCTGTTTGTGCCGCAAAGCCGAATGCGTATGTTCCTCATCGGCAAGCGTGAGACACGCAAGTCAATGCGGGTAGAGGAAACGCCGTCCTTTTACGAATCGCAGTGTCGGCCCCGTGCTCTCGCCAATTTCATTCTTTGCCATCCGGATATTCGATGGGCGCTCCAGGATCTTCCCCACATTCCGAAGAGAGAGACGGTGTTGGCCGACATTCTTGAGGACCTTCCGGCGAACTCAGCCTACTGGTGGAGCAACGACCGTGCGGAGTATCTGCTGAACCAGATGAGCGAAAAGCACCGTGCTCTCGCCGACAAGATGATTGCCGGGAAGAAGACCAGTTACGGAACGGTCTTCCGCCGAGTGCGGCGCGGCCGATCTATGGCGGAACTGAGAACGGACACGATTGCCGGTTGCCTGCGAACGCCAAGGGGGGGGAGCGGACGCCAGATTCTCTTTGCCGCAGGGAAAGGACGATATGCAGTGCGCCTCTTGACGCCCCGCGAGTGCGCCCGTCTGATGGGAGCGGACGACTTCAAGATCACGGTCCCGCTCAACCAAGCTCTCTTCGGCTTCGGCGACGCCGTTTGCGTGCCGGTCATTCGATGGATCGCTGAACACTACCTGACACCCGCATGGGAGCAACTGCATGCCAAAGAACACACAGGAGAACGGCGCATCAAAGCCATGTGAAGTCCTCGGTCTGCCGGAGGACGTTGCCGCCATTTGGGCGGAAATCCGCAAGTTCTTTGCGACGAAGGACGAGACCGGCGCGCGAATCGGCAGTCACAAGCACGGTGTCTATGCCTTCTACGACTACGACGGGGAACCGATCTACGTTGGCCAGACTGAGGAGAAGCTGAGTGGCAGAGTCAGTCGCCACCTGACGAATCAGAGAACCGACGCCGTCGCAATGAACGTTCTCGACCCGTTCGAGGTCGCGTATATCGAAGTCTGGCCGCTTGACGCCGAAGTTCAAGGACTCGGCAAGAAGGAGAAGAAAGCATTTCTTGATCGGGCAGAATACACAGTTTTCCAGAAGGCGCTTCGAGAGTCGGCGCTGGGTGCGGTTCTGAACGAGAAGGAAATGGCCCCGCGGAGCGAAATCAAATTGCCGACTTCGTATAAGCAGCGGATCATCCCTGACTCGATCTACCGGCATCGGAAGCATCCCGACGTTCGCATTGCTCGACGCGCCACCACAATCGCGAACCTCGCCCGCGTCATCAGCGAACGCGACGTGTCCAGCGGTCTCCGTCGAACCCTCCTTGCCCAAGCGCGCCGACTCGAAAGGCTGACCGCCAAGCGAGTGCAGGAACTGGGAATCACGGCTGATTTCAAGAAGAAGACATAGAAAGTCCCAACCAACAAATGCCGCCCACGCCGCTTCGCTCCGAGGCAGATTTGTGGCGTTGGCCGAAGAGAGGTGGACCCCAAAATCCGGCCAGGGGTTCAGCGATCAAAACGGCGGTTTGGGGGATCAACCTCAACCTCAAATCCGCCTGAGGAAAGCCAAACGACGAAGACACGAAGCCCAATTCAAAACCCGGGTCGCCCTCGAGGCGATCAAGGCGATCAAAACGATTCAGCAAATTGCCTGGGAGTTTGAGGGGCATCCTGGACAGGTCGATAGCTCTTCGGCCGTTTTCATCTCCGCGCTCAAGGATCATCATCGAATCGTTCGCAGATCGACAGGCGCGAGACCGACCGGACAACACGGAAGATTGACGGGCCTCATTTCTGTTTGGTTGCCTGAAGGTTTTGGGCTAATTTCCCGGAGTTCCCCTCATGCTGTCTCCTTCGCATTTCATCGCACGCCTGGTGCTCGCGGCTCTGCTCGGCAGCTTGATCGGCCTGGAGCGCGAGCGCCTGCAGTGGGTTGCCGGCCTGCGGACGCACATGCTCGTCTGCGTGGGGGCGTCGCTCATCATGATCGTTTCCTCGTTCGGGTTCGCCGACATCCTGGGACATCCCAATGTCACCCTGGATCCGTCGCGGGTGGCCGCCCAGGTGGTCAGCGGCATCGGGTTTCTCGGCGCGGGCACGATCCTGCTCCGTCGCGAGGTGATCCGCGGGCTCACCACGGCGGCGAGTTTGTGGACGGTTGCGGCGATCGGCTTGGCGGTCGGCGGAGGGCTTTACACCGGCGCCGTGGCGGCGACGGTGCTCATCCTCGGAATTCTCGCGGGCCTGAAGCCGCTCGAGCGACGGTTCGCCGCGCGCCGGCCGCAGGTCCGTTCCGTAGTGGTCCGCTTCGATGCGCGCACGACGTCGCCGGCGGCGATCGAAGCGATCATGGCTCAGGGCGGCGTGACGATTCGTCATGCGGAAACGACGGCTGGCGGAGAACCCTCCCAGAAGGAGTTGCATCTGCTGACGCGCGCGACGGCGGACGAAATTTCCGAGGCGATGGAATATCTCGAGACGCTCCCCGGCGTGGAGCACGTCGAGATCGAGAACTCCTAGCGCGCCGGGGTTGGCCTCGCGCTTCGCCCGCGCCTAAATCCACGGATCCGCTCCATTTTCAGAGAGATCACCTCATCATCCATCGAGGATCGGAGAGGTGGGGCGTGTCGAGATTCCCGACTCCCCACAGGAAGGACGCGACGGCTCGGCCGGCGGCCTCGCCCTACCTTTCCGTATTCGATATTTTCCCCATGCGTCCGTGGGATTTTCCCGCGAGGCCGAGAGTCACGCCGCCGATCTCCATCTCGTCGCGAAGCGAGGTAGGGCAAGGCCGCCGGCCGAGCTGCCCAACCTCGACAGCAGAGAAACGGATTTTTCCGCAGAGCAACGGTGTTCTTACGGCAAGGACGAAGTCTGGGTTTTTGATGAGGCGGTTGAGCAGGACGATGAGTTTACGCATGACGGCGGTGAGGGCGTCGCATGTTCCTCGACCGAGGATGGACTCCCCCACGCCTGACGCGGGGATTTGGGTGGATCCAAAATCCACGGATAAGCTCCATTTTCAGAGAGCTCCCTTCATCATCATCCATCGAGGATCGGAAGGATAGGTCGCCCCGAGATTCCAGACTTCGCACAAGAAAGGTGTG
>JABWAM010000228.1 GCA_013360985.1 Verrucomicrobiia bacterium
CTCCTTGAGCTCCGGCGCGGCGCCGAGCAGCGACGTCGCGTCGGTGCGCGTGCCGCCCTCGGCGAAGACGACGACCGGCCGCCGCCCGCGAAGCAGGCGGGCGATTTCCTTGACGGCCGAAAGATCCGCCCGCCGACGGTCCACGGGGACGCAGTGCAGCATGCGAAAGAAGCCGCGCATCCGTCCGCCGAGGAGATCGAAGAGTTCGATCTTCGCGAGCCAGTGCGCCTGCCAGGGGATGAAGGCGCCGAGGAACGGCGGATCCCATTCGGAGAGATGGTTGCAGACGACCAGGAGCGGGCCGTTCCGCGGGCAGTGGGCGCGTCCTGTGACGCGCACGCGGAAGAAGACGCGGAACATGGCGATGAGGAGGGCCCGGAAGACTCCGTAGACGAGGTCGTGCCACCCGGGCGACGTGTGCGGCGGCGCGCCTTCCGAGGGCTTGCCCGAAGGATTAGTCTGCTGTAGGGTCGGGCTCACCATTCCTTATGCAAACGGCATCCAGCAGTTCAGACATCACCTCGTCGCTCCGCGAATCGCGCAATTTCAAGCCGCCCGCGGAGTTTGTGAAGCGCGCGCATCTCAAGAGTATGGCCCAATACCGAAAACTTTACGCCGAGTCCATTCGGAACCCGGACAAGTTTTGGGGCAAAGCGGCCGCCGAACTGGAATGGATGAAGCCCTGGACGAAGGTGTGCGACTGGAAAGAGCCGCACGCCAAGTGGTTTGTGGGCGGGAAAACGAACATGAGCGTGAACTGTATCGATCGCCATGCCCACGGTTGGCGGCGCAACAAGGTCGCGCTCATCTGGGAGGGAGAACCTGGCGACGAACCGCACATCAGCCGCGCGCGCAATATTCCCTATGCGAGCCTGCTGCGCCAGACCTGCCAGTTTGCGAACGTGCTCAAGCAGTTCGGGGTGAAGAAGGGAGATCGCGTCATCATCTACATGCCGATGATTCCCGAGGCGGTCTTCGCGATGCTCGCCTGCACGCGGATCGGCGCGGTGCACAGCATCGTTTTCGGCGGATTCAGTTCCGAGGCGATCAAGGACCGGATCTTGGATTGCGGGGCGGAGGTGGTGATCACCGCAGACGGCGGCTATCGCCGCGGCGCCGTGATCGAACTCAAGAAGAACGTGGACGCCGCCCTCGCGCATTGTCCCGGCGTTCGCCATGTCCTCGTGGTCAAACGCACGGAGCAACCGGTCCACATGGTTCCCGGGCGCGACCACTGGTGGCATGAAGTCCAGCAGAACGCCTCTTACGAGTGTCCGCCCGAGCCGATGAACAGCGAAGATCCGCTTTTCATCCTCTACACGAGCGGTTCGACGGGAAAGCCGAAGGGGATCTACCACACGACCGCCGGGTTTATGCTCGGGTGCCAAATGACCACCAAGTACGTGTTCGACGCCAAGGAGGACGATGTCTACTGGTGCACGGCCGATATCGGTTGGGTTACCGGCCATTCCTACTCGATCTACGGCGCGCTGTTGAACGGGCTGACGACCGTGCTTTATGAGGGCGCGCCGAATCATCCGGCGCCGGATCGCTTTTGGCAGATCATCGACAAGTTCGGCGTCACGATCTTCTATACGGCGCCGACGGCCATTCGCGCGTTCATCAAATGGGGCGAGCAACATGTCCTCAAGCACTCGCTCAAGACGCTCCGCCTTCTTGGTTCGGTGGGCGAACCGATCAATCCCGAGGCGTGGATCTGGTATCACAAAGTGGTCGGCAAGGGGCGCTGTCCGATCGTGGATACCTGGTGGCAGACGGAGACCGGCACGATCATGATTTCCCCGTTGCCGGGGGTGACTCCCACGCGTCCGGGCACGGCGACGCTCCCCTTCTTCGGCGTGGACGCCGCCGTGGTGAATAAAGAAGGGAAGGAACAGCCGCGCAACGTGGGAGGGTTGCTCGTCATCCGCAAACCGTGGCCTTCGATGCTGCGAGGCATCTGGGGCGATCCCGACCGCTACCGCAAGCAATACTGGAGCGAAGTGAAGGGATGCTACTTCACGGGCGATGGCGCCCGACGGGACAAGGACGGCTACTTCTGGATCATGGGGCGCATTGACGATGTCGTCAACGTGGCGGGACATCGCCTCGGCACCATGGAAGTGGAGAGCGCCTTGGTTGGGCACAAGATGGTGGCGGAAGCCGCCGTGGTGGCCCGTCCCGACGATCTCAAGGGGCAGGCGCTTGTGGCCTTCGTCACGTTGAAGGGCGGTCAGGTTCCCTCGAACGATCTCAAGGATCAGCTTCGCGCCCATGTGGGCAAGGAGATCGGCGCGCACGCGAAGCCGGACGATGTCCGATTCACCGACGCCTTACCGAAGACCCGCAGCGGAAAGATCATGCGCCGTTTGCTTCGCGAAGTCGCCACCGGCGGCGAGATCCGCGGCGACATGACCACGCTCGAGGATTTTTCGACTCTCGCCCGGCTGCGCCACGACGAGGAATAGTCGGCTGGCTGCTGAAAACGGCGGCTGGCCGCGGAGTTTTCCGCGATCTTCGAAGGTCGGGCGTGCTCCCGCGACGCGGGGTTCCGCGTTCGCGGCGCTTCATCCCGTGCCTGCCCGAGGGAGGTTCCAGTTTTTCCGGATGGCAAGAAAGCGGAGCGTCGTCGCCACCGCGGCGCCCATGCCGAGCTGGATCGAAGGGGGCGCGTCGAGCGCGCGGAGCCCCGCGACGGTGAGGGCGCCAAGGATGGCGCAGGTCGCGTAAATCTCGCGGTGAAAGACGAAGGGGATGTCGTTCACGATGAGGTCGCGCATGGCGCCTCCTCCCGCGCCCGTGACGACGGCGAGCAAGCTGACGCTGAGGAGCGGCAGGCCGGCGTCGAGGCCGAGCGCGGCGGCCGAAGCGCTGTAGAGCCCGAGTCCGATGGCGTCCAGCACGTTGACGGCGAGCCCGAGCCGGCCGGTGCGCTCTCGAAAAAAAAGGAGGCCCGCCGCGCCGGCGCCGGCGGCGAGCGGGAGATACCACCCCTCGCGGAGCGTCACGGGGATTCCGCGCGCGAGGAGCAGGTCGCGCATCCAGCCGCCGCCGAAGGCGCAGATCATCGCGAGCATCACGACGCCGAAGAGGTCGAGCCCCTTTTCGCGTCCCCGCCAGGCGCCCGAGAGCGCAAACGCGCTGACGGCGAGCACCTCGATGACGGTCAGCGGCCACATGAGATGAGGCGGAGGGCGGCGCTCAAGCGAGCGTTGCGGCGCGAAGTTCGTGAACGAGTTCGCGGGTGGCGGACATGGCGGGGAGATGGGTCAGGATGTCCGAAAGGCGGGCGAGCGCGCGGGGGATATGCGCGAGGAAAGCGCGTTTGCCGAGCGCGCCGCCGAGATAGCCGTAGGCGCCGAGGGCCTGCATCAACCGCTGGGCGGCGGCGGGGAAATAGCCTTCAGCAAGCGCGCCATCGGCGTCGTGACGCCGCAGGTGAGTCTCCAGCAGCGCGCGGCAACGCGCGGGATCGAGGTTGGTGTACGGGTCTTCCAGCAGGGAGGCGAGGTCGTAAGAAGGATGCCCCAAACGCAGGCCTTGGAAATCGATCAGCCAGATTTTTTCGCGGCGCACCATGAGATTTTGGGACTGGAAATCGCGGTGGACGAGACGGCGCGGGAGGGCGCCGAGGCGGGCAGCGAGCGATTCTCCTTCGGTCTTCACGGCGCGCCGTCGCGCGTCGCCGAGGCGGAGACCCGCATGGCGTTCCACGAGGTTGTCGATAAAATAGTCGCGCTCCCAGCGGTAAAGTTCCGCGTCGAAACCGGGCATGGTCGGATGCGCCGCCGAGGAGAGCGCATGGAGTCGGGCCGCCTGATCGAGCGCATCCCGATAGAGCGCATCGATCGCGGCAGGCGCCGCGTCACGGTCCCAAAAACGGCGATGCAGGCTGGTCTCGCCGAGGTCTTCGAGCCCGATGAGTCCCGAGGAGGGTTCATGAAAAAGCAGCGCCGGCACGCGAATGCCGACGTCACGGAGAAAAAGGGCGAGTCCGGCGTAGAACGCGTTTTCCTTTCGCGCGGCGGAGTAGCGCATGACGACCCAGGCGGCGCCATGCGGCGCGCGGACGCGCCAGAAAACGCGATCGGAGCCGCCCTCGGCGAGGGG
>JABWAM010000229.1 GCA_013360985.1 Verrucomicrobiia bacterium
ATCTGGAGCGCGAGGCGGAAGAGGAGGGTCACGGGGAAGGGCTTTCGCCCGCCGTCTTTCTGGCAAAATCGCGGAGAGTTTTCAAATAGAGTTCGGGCGCGGTCTCCCAAAGGTCGTTGTGGCCGGCGCCTTCGATCCAGAGCGCCGACTTCGGCTCATGCGCGGCGGCGAAAAGTTGGCGCCCATGGCGGATGGGGAGGATCGGGTCTGCCGTGCCGTGCAGGATGAGGATCGGCGCGCGGATTTTGGGGAGACGCCGCAGGTTGGGGAACTGGTCGAAAGGATAGATCGGGAAGGGCAGGAGCGTCCGTTGTCCGCTCGTAAAGGCGCTCTCGAGGATCACGCCGCCGGGTTTTTCGCGCGCGGCGAGCCAGCACGTCGGCCCGCTCCCGAGGGAGCGTCCATGGAGGAGGATCCGGGAGGGGGGGGCCCCGAGGGGGCCGGTGAGTTGACGCCACGCCGCCTCGATGTCGCGCGTAACGCCCTTCTCCGTGGGGCGGCCTTCGCTGCGTCCATAGCCGCGGTAATCGTAGGCGAACACGGAGAACCCTTCGCGCTGGAGTTCCCGGAGGAAGGGATCGAGATGATCGAGGTTCTCGCCGTTGCCGTGGCTAAAGAGCAGGGTCGCCGGCGCCCGGGGATGAGGCCGCCAGACCGCGGAAAGGGCCACGCCGTCCGAGGTTTCCAATCGGATTTCTCCGGGAAGTCGCCCGGGGGCGCCGCGCGGCGGGTGGTGCGCGAGCCAATCGCCGAGGAGCCACAGGGCCGCCCCGAGCATGACGTAGATGCTGACGAGGGAGAGCATGAGCCTCGGGAGTGGGCGCCGCGTTTTGGGAAAAACTCGCACGGGATAGGAGAAGGGGATGTTGCGATCGTCGGCGAAT
Organism: Verrucomicrobiia bacterium; assembly: GCA_013360985.1. Taxonomy (GTDB): domain Bacteria; phylum Verrucomicrobiota; class Verrucomicrobiia; order JABWAM01; family JABWAM01; genus JABWAM01. The sequence continues at coordinate 885 of JABWAM010000229.1, forward strand.
TCAGGCAAGGTCCCTTGGATGTGTGGTATTGCCGGCCTCGTGCGTTTTGATGGTGGGGTCGAAGAAGAGATGCTCCGGAAAATGGGGGGCCGGATCGCCCACCGAGGGCCCGACGAGAGCGGCGTATGGATCGGCCGCGCGTGCGGCCTCGCGCATCGTCGGCTGCGCGTGATCGATCTCTCCGCGCGCGCGGCGCAGCCCATGTCCAACGAGGACGGGCGGTTGCGGCTCGTCTTCAACGGCGAGATTTACAACTTCCCAGAGCTTCGTCGGGATCTTGTGACGGCGGGGCATGCATTCCGCAGCGACACGGATTCGGAGGTCATTCTCCACGGCTATGAAGAGTGGGGCGCGGGAGTGTTTTCAAAACTGCGCGGGATGTTCGCTCTGGCTCTCTGGGACGAGAAGGAACAGTCCCTCGTGCTCGGACGGGATCGCCTTGGGAAAAAACCGTTGTTCTACGCGCAGGGGGGAGGATGGCTCGCGTTTGGGTCCGAGCTCTCCGTATTTCGGGAGACGCCCTTTCTGAAGATCGCGGTGCGGCGAGAGTCTCTGCGCGAGTATGTCCAATACGGTTATGTCAACAGCCCTTATACGATTCTCGACGGGGTGTGGCGGTTGCCGCCGGGAAGTTGGGCGATTTGGAATCAACGCGGATTCACGATCCAAGCCTACTGGCGTTTACCGGAGCGTGCGGGCCTTGCCCGCGCGGAAGGGGCGACTGTTGCCGAAGCGGCGGACGCCTTGGAGCCCGCGCTCCTCGACGCCGTCCAAATCCGGCTGGCGAGCGATGTTCCGCTCGGCTGTTTTTTGAGCGGCGGCGTCGATTCGAGCCTCGTCTCCGCCCTCGCCCAGGAGAGCATGGGGCGCCGCTTAAGCACCTTTTCGGTGGGTTTCGCCGGTTGGGAAGGAAGCGAAGCCCGTCACGCCGCGAAGGTGGCGCGGCATCTCGGGACCGACCATCATGAGTTGACTGTGGCGCCCTCCGACGCGTTGGAGGGATTCGAGGAGATTCATTCTCGCCTGAGCGAACCGTTGGGCGACGATTCGTTTCTGCCGACCTTTTTGATCTCGCGCGAGACGAAGCGGCAGGTGACCGTCGTCCTGACGGGCGATGGAGGAGATGAACTCTTCTGCGGCTATTCGAAGTATCGTCACTTTGTCTTGGCGAACCGAACGCCTTCATGGCTGCGCGGCGTCGCCGCGCGGATCAGGTCGCTGCCCCTTGGAGATCGGGCGCGCAAAGGAGGAGAAGCCCTCGCGACGCCGAACTCCCTCGAACTGGCGCGCTGGCTGTCGTCGCTCTGGAAGGCCGAGGAGCTGGACGGGATCTTCGCGACGCCTTTCCCCAATGCGAGCGGGCGGGATGCCTTTCGGGAAAGGTGGGAGGCGTGGGCGAATTATCCCGATTTAGAACGCTGGATGTTGTGCGACATGGAGACCTATTTGGAAGGCGATATTCTGCCCAAGCTGGATCGCGCCAGCATGTCGGTCGCGTTGGAAACGCGCAGCCCGTTTTTGGATCATCGCGTGATCGAAGAGGCGTTCCGCTGGGCGCCGCACGCGCGCGTGCGCGGGGGAGGGAAAGAGATTTTGAAAGAAATCCTGGCGCGGCGGCTTCCTCCCGAACTCTTTCGCCGCCCGAAGCAGGGCTTCGGGATGCCTCTCGCAGAATGGTATCGCGGCCCCTTGCGCGGCCTTTTGACGCGCTACATGGATCGCGAACGCCTCCGTCGCCGAGGGGTGTTCGAGCCGAATCGAATTCAAAAGATGGTCGAATTGCACCTGAGCGGCCGCCGCAATTTCGCCCGCAAGCTTCATGCCCTTGTGGCGTTCGAGATCTGGGCGGACCGGCTTTTTGGAGAGCGTCAAGAACTGCCCGTCGGTTAACCCCTTTGGCGTCTCAGGGGTTCTCAACAGCCCGCTCCCCAAGACGCGTGGCGGTGATTGAAATTCCGCCGTGGGGATGCCGTGGGTCCGGACGAAACCCCGCGTCGACAAGCCAGCCGCGCACCCGGCGAAAGGTTTGCGGATGATCGTGCGCCGGCGAGTACATGTCGAACGTATCCAGCCGCACCCATTCCTGAAAATCCGTTTCGGAAAGCGGGATGCTCTGGAGATGAGCGCACGAGACCGGGAGCATCCGCATCGCGATTTTTCCGAGGAGACCGTGTCGCCGCCCCCAGCGCGTGATGGGGCGGCAGAGGCGTTCCAGAAAGGCGGCCCAACGCTCGATTGTTGAGATGGAGCAACGGCGCGTCATCGGGCGCAACAAATACTTGAACCCGACGGTTCCGACGAGGGCCTTCCAGGAAAGCTCGTAAATCCACAAGCCGATCCGACCGTTGAGCGCAACCTTGGCGGCGATGCGCTGAACGGCTTGATGAGGGTCGGGCGTATGCTGAATTACGCCGATGCTGTAGACGACATCAAAGAGTCCGTCGCGGAAGGGCAGATCGTAGATCGAAGCTTGAATCACGTGAAGTTTCGGATGCGCGCGAAGATTGCGGCGGCAGGCGTCCACCGCGCGACTGAGGTCCAGGGCGATGACTTCGGCGCCGTCGGCAAGCGCGATCTCCGCGAAACGTCCCGAGCCGCATCCCACGTCCAGAACGAGCTTTCCGCAAAGATCCTCACGGGTCCATTCGGTAATCGAGCGGAAGCGTTCTTCGGAAAAACGGGTGCCGTTTCGAGAGTCGAGCTGAAGTTCAGCGTAACGATTCCATTGATGCCCAAAGGAAGACGCGTATTCATCCGACGCGACAAAGCGCGGAATGCCTTCCGTAATTGGAAAGACTGCGCCGCATCCGCCGCAGAGGAGCGACCCCTCTTCGATTTCCCCGTCGCGTTCCACGCGGGTTTCCTCTTTCAGGGCGGCATGGCAGGTGGGACAGGCCAGCCATGGAAGCAAGGTGTGTTTCATGAGGGGTTGCGCGACGAATCGTCCGGAGCGAAGAACGATCAACTGCCATGTAGACGAGGCGACGATCGCTTGCAAGCTGCCGAGGGTCACCCGAATCCTCGCGTAAGAAATGGGTGAGTCCATTGTCGACTGAGGAGCGCGCAGGTTTTGGTGCTCTTCTGCTGCGCTTTCTCGCTCCGCGCTCGGGGTCCGAGGAGGTCTCCGCGGGTCATTCTTTTCAGGGATCTCGGCTCGGCCGGCGGCCTCGCCCTCCCTTTCCCGTTCGATCGCTTTCCCCATGCGTCCGGGGGAATTTTCCCGCGGAGGCCTCCTCGGACCCCGAGCGCAAACCGAGCTCCATCTCATCGCGAAGCGAGGTAGGGCGAGGCCGCCGGCCGAGCCGTCCAACCTCGCTCACGGGAGTTGGCGTCGTCGTCTTCGGCCGGTCCGCTTTGGGAGAAGGAGGAGGGCGCGGACGCGTCCGAGGCGCGACGTTCGATGCTCGACAGAGGGCGGAGATTGACGCCGCCGTTCCCTTTTTGCGCAGGGACGAGTCTTTGAAATCACTGAAATTGACCGGTCACGTGACCGGTTAATTTCAGAGTTTTCCTCCAGGGAAGTTCCGCAAAACCATCGGTCACGTGACCGATGAATCTCAGTACTGTTCTCGGCGACCCGGGGCGTCGTCACGGGAGGAGGGGTTTCTTCGTGGGCTCCACGCCCACCGCGCCAAAGACGGAGGCGCGCCTCGGCTTTGGCGCTCTCTTCTCTTCGGTCTCGGGCTGCTCTCGGGGTCCAAGGAGGTCTCCGCGGGTCATTCTTTTCAGGGATCTCGGCTCGGCCGGCGGCCTCGCCCTCCCTTTCCCGTTCGATCGCTTTCCCCATGCGTCCGGGGGA
>JABWAM010000230.1 GCA_013360985.1 Verrucomicrobiia bacterium
AGGGCGAGGCCGCCGGCCGAGCCGTCCAACCTTGACGGCAGAGAAGCGGATTTTCCCACGGAGTCCTCCCTTTTCTCCGAGGGGGAACCGAGAAGAGGCGGAGGGGAGGAGGGCCGAAACGCGATGGGCGGCTCGGCCGGCGGCCTCGCCCTACCTTTCGTTATCGAAAGCTTTTCCAAGCGTTCGAGGGGCGATAACCGAAGTTCGAGGAGATGGCGAACGTCGGGATCGGAGGAGGGTCTGGAGGGCGGCGTTGGCCGCCGCGGTCTTATTCCGCTTTTGCGTTCGCGGCCGCCCGGTTTCCCCGTCGAATTTTGCGGAGGAGGGCGAGGACCTGTTCGACGGGGATCGTGCGCATGCATTCGAGGTCGCGGCGGCAGTCGCGCAACGCTTCCGCCTCGGTCTTGCCGAAGTCCTTCATGCAGCCGATGCAGGGGAGGGCGTCGTTGCGGAGCACGCGGCTGGTCGCCGCGCGCGGGCCGGTGACGGCGAGATCGGTCGGGCCGAAGAGCGCGACGAGCGGCACGCCCACGGCGTCGCCGATGTGCATGAGGCCGCTGTCGTGGCAGACGAGCGCGCGCGCCCCGGCGAGGATCGCCGCCGCCTCGGGGATCGTGGTGCGCCCGGTCAGATCGGTCGCTTCCACCGGGCACGCGGCGAGGAATTGGTTCGTGATCGCGCGATCGTGGCGATCGCCGAGGAGAACGATCCTTTCGCCTTCGGCGCGAAGGGCTTCGGCGAGACGCGCGAAATTTTCCAGCGGCCAACGTTTTGGAGTGATCTGCGCGTTGGCGGCGGAAACCTGAAGAACGAGGTAGCCGCGCTCGGCGAGACCGAACTTGGCGAGCGTCCCGTCGCGCGGCGCCTGATGAATCACGGTCTTCGGATCGCGCGGCGCGGGACGCTTCAGGAGCGCGTCGAGGAGGTCGAGGCCGAGATCGCTTTCATGAACGCCGAGGCGGAGCGGCGCTTCATGCGTCAGGACGCGGCGGGTCCAGCGCATGTCGCGCCCGAGCGCGTCGAAGGTGTGCCCGACGCGGATCGGCGCGCCGGTCAGCAGCGCGCCGAGCCAGACGAAGGGAGGCGAAGCGTTGCCGGGGAGAAAAACGACGTCTGGACGTTCGCGGCGGAGGCGGAGAAAGGCGCGGAGTTGGCGAGCGGTGGAGGCGGCGTCGGACACAACGATCGTGCGATCCACGAACTTCGTGCCGGCGAGGACGTATTCGGCGCCCCACGGATTGCCCGCGACGAGAAGGATGCGGCCTCCCGGAAACTCCCGCTTCAACGCTGCGAAGAGCGGGGTCATCATGAGGAAGTTGCCCAGCCCCGCGTAGCCGGGGAGGAGGATGACGGGACGCGGCGGCAGGCCGCGCGGCGCGCGGCGGCTGAAGGCGCGCAGAACGCGGACCAGCAGGAAAAGCAGGAGATGTTTCATTGCGCGCGCGCGGGGAGCGTGGGGGCGGGACGGAGAGCAGCGGCAGGAGTCAGAGGAGAGAGGAATTGCGCGCCGTCGTCAAAAGGGTGGAAGCGCCGGTGGCGTCGCGGCGGACGATCGCGAAACCGGCCTCCGCGAAAAAGCGTTCGACGGCGGCGTGATTCTTGGGGCCGTGGGATTCGATCACGGCGCGGCGCACGCGCCGGCGGGCGTGCTCCGCGAAGCCTTCGAGAAACGCGGCTTCGCTTCCCTCGATGTCCACCTTGAGCAGGTCGATCGTCTGATCTTCTCCGAGAAGCGTCACGAGTTCGCGCCAGCCGACCAGCGGCACCGGCCAGCCCTCTTTTCCCTCGGAGGGGGGGGGGAGTTCCTGTCCGGTATCGCGCGCGATCTGGACGAGGCGGAGGCTGCCGGGACCTGAACTCGCTCCCGCGTTGAGGGCATGCACATGATGGAGGCGGTTGAGTTCGAGGTTGAGGAGGAGCCGCGCGTGGGCGAAGGGATTCAGTTCCACGGCGAGACCGACCGTCGGCAGGCGCACGAGCTGGGCGACGCGCACATCGAACACGCCGATGTTCGCGCCGAGGTTGAGATAGCCGAAGCGCGCGCGTCCTTCGGCGGCGTCGCGGATCGCGGCGTCGTACATGCCGTGAAGCAGGATTTCCGCGGCGACATGCGCATCGGAAGACTCGGCGTTCACGCAGACCGCGAAGCCCGCGTGGCGCAGGATCAACGGATCCCTGCGCCGCAGCAGATGCCAGTTCAGGAGGTATTCGAAGGGGTTGTCGAAGCGGAAGGCGTGCGCGACGCCCGCAAGGATCTCCCGCACGCGACGAAAAGGGTTCATCGGGAGGAAACTAGCCCAATTTTTTCATGCTCCAAGGGGAAATCTCCATCCGAAAAGTGCGAAAGCGCCTTGTTCTCAAGAGGTCGGGGCGCTTCTCTCGAAATGGCCGGTTTTCAACGGATCCGAGGGACCGTTTCGGGCGGAGATCGCATCCTGACCTGCGGGAATTTTAGCGGGCTTTGGTCTTTGCGAAACCCACCAAGGCTTTTCGCCACGGCATCGGGTGGGCCTGGACGGCGGCGGTGACGCAGCCCGCGAAGGAGATCGCGAAGGCGGCGGCGGTGGCCGCGGCGGCGCCGGTGGCGCCCCAGAAATGGATGCCGAGCGGACAGAGGAGGAGGGTGAAGAGGCCGCCGAGGAAGTCGGCGCGCCAGGAGAGGAGCGTCGTTTTCTTCGAGTAGAGCACGAAGTTTCCGAAGACGTAGTACGCGCCGTTGAAGGCGATGGCGAGCGCGAGCCAGAAGACGAGCGGCGCGCAGGCGCGGAACTTCGGTCCGACGAGCCACGGGAGAATGCCGCGCACCCCGAGCCAGAGCGCCACGGCGAGGAGCGGGAGCGCTGCGCACACGAGGAGGAGACGGCGGCAGAAGCGGATTTTTTCGAGGTCGGCATTCGCCGCGCGTTCCGCGGTTTCCCACTTGGCGAGTTTTCCGAAGAGATAGGGGATATAGGCCTGGTTGGCCGCGCCGAGGAGCGTCATGAGCGGCGAGGCGAGGTTGTAGGCCACGCTGTAGAGACCCGTATCCGTGAGGCTCGCGAGATGATTGAGGAAAAGCCGCGGCGACATCGTCATCACCCAGCCGCCGAGGAAATGGGGGATGAGGGGCAGCCCGAACGCGGCGAGCCGTCGGATTTCCGCGCGATCCAGGCACGGGCGCAGCAGGCGGAGGCGACCGCCGAGTTCCGCGAGAAAAAGGAGGCTCATCCCGACGGCGACGACGACGAGGGCGAGCATGCGCCCGCGCCAGTCCATGCCGAAGCCGACGACGAAGAGGATGGAAAGCCCGAGGTTGAGGCTCGAGGCGAGGATTTGCCAGGCGCCGTAGCGGAACGGTTCGGAACGGGCCTGGATCAGGCCGAGCGTCGTGCTCTGGAGCACCTGGGCGAAGGCCAGCAGGCCGAGGCACCACGCCCAGCCCGCGGGGAACTCCGTGAGCCGTTCGAGCAGCGGCCCGCCGAAGCCGAGGAACGGCCCGAGAACGGCGGCGAGCACCGCGGGGAAAAGGACCGCCGTGCTCAGCAGGGCGGCGAGCGCGGCGGAGGAGGCGGTGAACTGCTCGCGCACGACGAGGCCGTAGCCGTTCAGGCTGATCGCCACGGCGAGGATCTGGACGAGCACCGTGGCGGTGGCGGTGATCCCGTAGTCCACGGGGCTGAGATGCCGCGTGAGGATCGGGACGAGGAGAAAGGCGAGCGCGGCGTTGGCGACGTTCGCGCCGAGGTAGATGCCGCCCGAGCGAAAGAAGCGCGCGGCTTCGGACGATGGCGCGCGGGAGGATGCGGGAGGAACGCTCATGCGGGGGAGGGGAAGCGGGTGGCGGCGAAGGGGATGCGGTCGAGGGTCGAGGTTCGACGTGCGACGGTCAAGGTTCGAGGCGCGAGGTTCTTGGCGGAGAGGGGGAGGCGCGGACGCGCTCGAGGGTCGAGGCGAGGGGCGGGAAAGAGGAGATTGCCCGCGGAGACCGCCCTTTTTCCCGAGGGCAAACCGAGGTCCCTTTCCTCGCGAAGCGGGTAGGGCGAGGCCGCCGGCCGAGCCGTCCATCCTCGACGGCAGAGAAACCCAAGCGTTCGAGGCG
>JABWAM010000231.1 GCA_013360985.1 Verrucomicrobiia bacterium
GGGAAGTCTGGAATCTCGGTACGACCTATCCTTCCGATCCTCGATGGATGATGATGAAGGGAGCTCTCTGAAAGCGGAGCTTATCCGTGGATTTGGGGAGGGGGTCGCCTCCGCTCCGTTTTCCGCGAGGCGACGGAGAGAAAAGGTTTCCGTTGAATTCGGCATGGCGTCCGGCGCATCGTGAGCGCGTTCCCATCAGAACCGATTCCCCGCTTCCTTCATCCCATGAGCGCTCCCTTACGCATCGCCGTCATCGGCTGCGGCAACATCGCCAACGCCTACGCCAAGAGCCTAAAAACCCGCCCCGAACTCGTCACGCTTCACGGAGCGACCGACGTGCTTCCCTCGCGCGCGGCGGAGTTTGTCGCCCGGCACGGAGGCAAGACCTATGCCTCGATCGAGGCGGTCCTCAAGGATCCCGGCGTGGATCTCGTTCTGAACCTTACGATCCATCAGGCTCATTACCGCGTGACCCGCCAGGCCTTGCTTGCGGGGAAGCATGTCTGGAGCGAAAAACCGCTGACGCGCCTCCCGGAGGACGCGGCGCGCCTGGTGAAGCTCGCGAAGCAAAAGGGGGTGCGCCTCGGCAGTTCGCCGATGACCTTTATGGGCGAGGCGCAGCAAACGGTTTGGAAATTCCTGCGCGAAAAACGTCTCGGCACGGTGCGCATGATCTACGCGGAGATGAACTGGGGGCGTCTCGAGGTCTGGCATCCGAATCCCGCCGCGTTTTATCAGAAAGGTTCCGGGCCGCTGTTCGATGTCGGGGTGTATCCGCTGACGCTGCTCACGACGTTCTTCGGGCCGGTGCGGCGCGTGCGGGGGATCGCCCACTTCCTCCAGCGCCAACGCGTCACGTCCGCGAAGAAGCGGTTCACGATCGGCACGCCGGATTGGGTGCTGGCCCTGCTGGAGTTCGCCGGAGGCCTCACGGCGAGGCTGACGGCGAGTTTCTACGCGCGTTCGATGAACCAAAGGGCTTCCGTCGAAATCCATGGAGACCAGGGCGCGCTGCACCTCGGCTCCTCGCACGACTTTCACGCGCCGGTATCCTGCTTCAAGGTCGGCGCCAAGGATTGGGAGACGGTTCCTTTCGTGCGCGCGCCGCATCCAGGGGTTGAGTGGGGGCGCGGCCTATTCGACCTGGCCGAGGCGATCCGCGATCGGCGGCCGCATCGCGCCACGGGCGAGCAGGCCGCGCACGTCGTCGAGGTGTGCCATGCCGCGCTCGTCTCCGCGGCGAAAGGGAGTCGCCCTCTTGCGATCCGCAGTCGTTTCCGTCCTCCCACGCCGATGGAGTGGGCGCGAGGGTGATCGAACTCTCCCGCCGCCCCTCCGCCGAAAGACCTCTACGATTTCTGAGTCCGCACAAATTCCCCCTGCCAATCGGGCGGCGGAGGCGCCGCCTGATAGGCCCGGACGCGCGCGAGGAACGCGCGCGACGGGGCGTCGTCGGGGACGAGGCGCAGGCTCTCCCGGAACTCCGCGAGCGCGCCTTCCCAATCGCGGCGCCAGGTGCGCTCCAACCCTTTCTCGAAGTGCGCCACGGCTTCGATCCGGGCGGCGTCCGTCTCCTCCTTGCGCCCGATCAGTTCGTACACTTCGACCGGCGCGCTCTTGCCGGCGACGACGAGGCGATCGAGGCGGCGCGTGACGAGCGCGTCCTTCACCGCGGCGCGCGTCGCCTCGCCGAGAAGGATGCGCGTGCCGTACTCCTTGTTTGCGGGCTCGAGGCGCGCCGCGAAATTGACCGCGTCGCCCATGACCGTGTACTCGCGTCGGTCGGCGGAACCCATCCCGCCCGCCGAAACGATCCCCGTGTTGATCCCCATGCGGACGACGAGATCCACCTGAGAGGTTGCGCGGAACTTCGGCGCAAGCTCGCGGATGCGCTTCTGCTGCGCCAGCGCGGCGAGGCAGGCCTGCAGGGCGTGGTCGGCGCTCGGATAGGGAGCGCCCCAGAACGCCATGATCCCGTCGCCGGCGAATTTGTTCACGCATCCGCGGTGCGCCTTGATGAGGTCGCTCATCGGGCCGAGGTACGCGTTGAGCGCGGCGACGAGTTCCGGGGGCGTCAACCGCTCGGAGAGCGCGGTGAACCCGGCGACGTCTGAAAAGAAAATTGTCGCTTCGCGCTTTTCTCCGGCGAGCGAGAAGCTCTCCGGATGCTCCTCGAGATAGCGGAGCACGACGTCGGAGACCATCGCGCCGAACTTGCGGCGAATTTCGAGGCGCGCCTTGTGCTCGACGCGGTAGCGATAGAGGGAAACGCCCGCGAACGCCACGACGACCGCCGAGGAGGGAAGGACCGTCGGCAGACAGGCAAGGTCCGCCGCGAACAATCCGAACGCCGCCGCCTGAGCGCCGAGCAGGAGGAACGCCGTGCCGATCCCGGAGAGTTTTGCGCCCGCGCGCGCGTTGAGCGCGGCGACGGCGAGGAGCAGGCCGACGACGTACGCCGCGGCGGCGCCGCGTCCCAACGGACGCAGAAAGCTTTCCCGGAGGATATTGTCCACGGCGGTCATCTGGATCAGGACGTAGGGCACATTCGCATCGAGCGCGCACGGGCCGACGTCGCCGGCGCCCGTGAACGTCTGCCCGACGAGAACAATTTTTCCGCGGAGGAGGCGCTCGAGTTCGCGCGCCCTTTCCGCATCTTCGCCGGGCGAGGCGCCGCCCGCACGATCGCGGGCGAGGTCCGCCAGAGCGACCCACGGCGCCTGCGGGAAATCTCCGAAAGCGCCTTCGAAGTTCAGGAAGAGACGTCCGTAACGGTCCACGGGAATCCGGATCGTCCGCGTCGCGTTCCAAAGCGCGATCTCGCGCCCCAGGGCGACGTGGATTCCCGTCGTTCCCGACGCGTCGCGCGGGTCCACGCCGAGATGCATCAGGCAGGCCTGGAGGGCGAACGACGGCGCGAAACGCGTTTCGCCCGAGGGCGCGCGGAACCCGATCACCAACGGCGCGCGGCGGAGGTTGCCGTCGGCGTCGCGCGGCACGTTGATCGCGCCAAGCGCCACGGGCGCCGAGGCAAGCAGGTCGAACGGCAGGATCGCGTTGTCCGCGTACGGATAGTCGGCGGGAACGCCGTGGACGCAGGCCGCGGGAAGCGCAACGGCGGCGAGCGTTTCGGCCCGCGCCAGATCCTCTTTCGCGTCCGCCCGCCACGCCGACGAGGCGTCTTGCGCGGCGCGCGTCAACGCGTAGCCGACCATGAACCGCGGAAGGGACGGACGGTCCGTCCGCGCGGCGTCGAGGGTGTAAAAGAGGTTCGCGAAACGCGCATTGGACACCTCGTCGAGCGCGTTGAGCAGGCTGACGCGCGGAAAATTTTCCTCCTGGAGGGCGATCCCGAACGGATCCCGCGCGGCGCGAAGAAAGCGTTCGATCTCGGCGATCCCCGCGGCGTTTTGCGTCCGATACGGGAGAAAGAGGAAATCGAAGCCGACGACGCTCGGCTGCCAGCGCGTCGCGAGCGCGCGCGTTCCGTTGATCCAATGATCGCGCGTCAACCAACCGCCGGCGCCCCAGCGGTCGGCGTTGGGAGAGGAAGCGGGATCCACCGAGCGCTGATCCACGCCTACGAGAACCACCTCGCGGCTGACGCGCACCGCACCCCACCGCGCCTTGAGCCAATGGCGCGCGCGAAACCGCGCATCCACGGATTTCAACTCCAGCTCCTCCGCCCATCCCCACGCTCCGGCCAGGGCGGCGAGCGTCGCGACTGCGAGGCAGATCGCCAAAATCGTCCAGGGAATTTTTCGTCCGCGCGGCATGAGGGGAGGCGTCATCGCCAATGTATCGGGATTGAAGCCCGGGAGGCGTTTCGATGCGAGGAGGCTATTCCCCGCGTCGCAAGAGCACAAAGTTCGCCTCCGACGGAGCGAGCACGACGTGTTGCGCCCTCGCCTGGCGCACCTCGTCGTTGAAACGTTCGCGCGCGGCGTTCATCGCCGCGACCAACGTTTGGAGATCCACGCAACCCCTGCCGTCGCGCGCCGCCTGACGCCCGCCCTCCAGGAGATAAAGCCCCATCTGCGTCATCC
>JABWAM010000232.1 GCA_013360985.1 Verrucomicrobiia bacterium
TGGGGAGTCTGGAATCTCGACACGCTCCACCCCTCCGATCCTCGATGGATGATGATGAAAGGATCTCTCTGAAAATGGAGCTGATCCGTGGATTTGGGCGAAACGAAAGACGCCGCGCTCCCGCAGATCGTCCCGCCGCGGGTCCAATCCCCTCTCAACTCGTCGGACGCCCCGACGCAATCGCCAACTCGCGTTCGTACCAGCGCATCGTCTCTTCGATCGGCTCCTCGCGCGCATGCGGCTCGCAGCGGTGCTCGTGCGCGTCCAGAAGCTTGGCGATCGGCTGCGGCGTCGAGGGCCCCATGTGCGGACGGTAGACGCGGAGATCGCGGGTTCCCGCCGCGTTGCGAAGGACCCCTTCGAAGAAATCCCCCGGCGATCCCGCGAAGCCCGACTGCACAAGGAGGAAATGCCGTCCCCCCTCCTCCACCACCCTCTCCACCATGCGGTCGTAGCGGGCGGGGAGATCGCCGATGCCCGCGACGGCTTCGATGAATTCATGACGGGTACGAATCATCTCTCCCTCGTGGGAAGCGATTGGCGCCACGGGATCGCGCAGACGCCCTTGACGCTCGAACTCCTCGAGCACCTCCAGCGCGGGACGGTGCGACGGCTTGAGCCGTTCGCAATGAGGCGTCCCGCGCACCTCGAGGGATAATCCGCGCATCTCGATGCGCCGCCAACCTAAAAGGAAACGGCGGAGCTTCTCGATCTCCAGGGCGCTGCCCGCGAAGACCGCCGAGTTTGCCGACAACGTGATCGCGGGCGCCGCTTCGATGCGGCGCGCGCGCAACTCCTCGATGAGTTGGCGCAGCATCCTCGCGTTCAGCGTAAAAACCAACTCGAGTTGCCCGTGAAAATGCTGGGCGAGACGGTCCAAGGCGATCGCGCTCGCGGGATCCACCTTCGCGCGCATCTCGGCGAGAAGGGCGCGATCCTCGGGAGCGACCTTCGCCGCTCCCTCGCCGAACCAGCGTTCCACCTCGGCGCGCGCAATCTCCCGCTCGCATTCCGAGAACTGATAAAAAACATGATGCGCCATCAGCGCCATGTCATGAAACGACATCACGCCCGCCAGCCATCCGGCGAGGTTCGTCCCCGCGCTGTGCGGCAGGACTTGGAGCCGCGGCACGAGATCTGCTCCGCCGAGAACGCGCACATCCTGGAAAAGCCGCAGGACCTGAGCGAGGTTGTCCGCCGTCGCCCAGCAGCAGTGGTCATGGATGTCGCCGAGATGCTCATGACGCGGAATCGGCTCGCGGGCAAAGGCGCGGAGGTCGAATCCCACCACCTGATTCATTCGCGCGAAGACCTCGTCGCAGAGGCGCTCTTCGCGAGAATAGGCGGAGATCTCGGCTTCTCCGCGGCGCGTCACCCCCATCCCAAAGGGCGCCAAGACGATGTCCCGCGCGGGCCCTCCGCTTCCGGCGCGACGCGGGCGCAGGATGGAAAAAAGGCGTTCCGCGGCGCGATAGGCCTTGCTGATCGTTCGGTCGGTCAACGAATAGGAGTAGGCGGGCGTCGAAGGCCCGCCCAAAGGATGGTGCGGAGAAAAATCCACCACGTGCCCGACGCCTTCCGGCCAGACGAACTTCGCGTCGAGCGACGCGCGCGCGGCGCCGTTGCCGGCGTCGCGTCCGGCGGGCATCTCCTGCCAGCCGCGTTCCATCGCGCGCTTCGCGATCGCGGTGAGGAACTTGCGGTTGTTCAACTCCGGAACGCCGCCGTGCCGCGCGAGAACCGCGCGCACGTTGGAAATGTCGTAGATCGCTTCGCCTTGCAGATAGGGCGTGAGAAATGCCAACTGGCGCGCGATGAACTTCTCGTGGAGATTCAAGAAGGGGCTCCCCGCGGGGATCATCTCCCAGCGCGTCCCTTCCCACGGCTCGACCCGGACGAACATCTCCATCCCCTGCGCGAGAGTCGGCGGATGCGTGTTGGTCACGTGATAGACGCGCCCCCGCGAAGAGGCGAGGGACCAGAGCTTCATCACGACCTCGATCACGTAGTCGAGCGGCACGATGTTTAGAGTCGCCTCCGGACGTCCCGGCACGCGGACCTCCAAGCGGATCGGCGCCTTCGGATCGAGCTTCTCCCGCTCGATGATGCGGCGTCGAAGACGGCTCGCCATGTCGAAGGGATGATTGAAGACGTTGAATTGCTCGTAGCGCCCCGTCACCGAATCTCCCACCACGATGCTCGGGCGATAGATCGTCGCGAGAATTTCTCCGCGAATCTGGGCCTGCCACACATGCCGCTCCGACTCCCACTTCGTCCGTTCGTAGGTGTTGCGAAAAGCGGGCGGCCGAATCCCGACGATCTCGCGCGCAATCCCCTCGCGCACCTCGCCGCTTGCGCCAAACGTGCTGAAGTAGTGCATCTCGGGGATGCGGTGCGCCCGCGTGAAGTCGAGGACATGCTGGGTGCCGACGAGGTTTGTCTCGTAAACGTCTTGACTGTTCGATTCCGTCAGATCGAGAAGCGCCGCGAGATGCCAGATCTCGGCGAGACCCCGCCGCGCGATTGCGGCGGATATGGCCGGCGTCAATCCCAGCCCCTTCCGCCGCACATCCCCAACGACAGGACGAATCCTTTGTTCGAGGGAAGAGGTGAATCCTGGGATGACCTCCGACAAGGTGTGCATTCCCTGCTCGAACCGCCGCCGCAACTCGCCTTCGTCGCTCGCGCGGATCGGACACCAGACCTCGTGGCCGAGCATCGCCAGGCGCGCGGCGAACCGCTTGCCCAATACCCCGGTGAACCCCGTCAAAAGGATGGCCCGCTCCCCGCTCATGCGCGCGAACCGAAGCGGGTCTTTCGGCTTGTCATTCTCCGACCCGCGCCACAGGATGCCGCGAGTTCGGGCCGTAGCGCAGTTTGGCTAGCGCGCTTCCTTGGGGTGGAAGAGGTCGCGGGTTCAAGTCCCGCCGGCCCGACCATTTCGATTGTCGTGAAGGCGGCGGAAGGATTCATCGGAAGCGGCGGTTATAGGGAGCAGCGCTCGACTTGTCAGCATTCTTCATGCGACTTGCAGCCTTTCCTCCGGAGGCTATGGTGTGCGCGTATCAGAAGCTTCTCGTGAAAACCTCTCTCGCAACGCTCCGCGGCTTGCTCGTCATCCTGGCCCTGTTCGCCGTCGTCGCGCCGTCGCGCGCCGGATGGCTCGACGATCTCCTCAAACCTTCGCGTCCCTCGTCCGCTTCCCCGTCGGCGCCCTCCCTCACCAGCCTCTCCCAAGCTCAACTCATCGAGGGCCTCAAACAAGCCCTCTCCCAGGGCGTCCAACAGGCCGTCGCGCAACTCGGCCAAGAAGGAGGTTTCCTCAACAATCTCCGCGTCAAAATTCCGATGCCCGAAAACCTTCAGATCGTCGCGCGCGGCCTCCGCGCGGCGGGCCAAAACCGTCTCGCCGACGATTTCGTGGCCACGCTCAATCGCGCCGCGGAAAAGGCGGTCCCCGAAGCGGCTTCGGTTTTTGCCGACGCGCTCTCCCAGATGACCATCGCCGACGCGCAGTCCATCCTTTCAGGACCGAACGACGCGGCCACCCAATACTTCCGACGGACGAGCGAAGCCCGGTTGACGGAGAAATTCCTGCCGATCGTCCGAACGGCCACCGCCAAGGTCGGCGTCACCTCCGCCTATAAAAACCTCGTCGCCAAGGCAGGGCCGGTAACCCAGTTCCTCGGCGGCAACGCGGGCGACCTGGACGCCTACGTCACGCGCAAAGCCCTCGACGGCCTCTTCACGATGGTCGCCGTCGAGGAGAAACGGATTCGGGAAAATCCCGCCGCGCGCGCCACCGATCTCCTGAAAAAGGTCTTCGGCAACCGCTGAGCGTTCCACGCTCGGGAGATTTTCTCCAGGCGGCGCAGCCGAACCGTGGAAACCTTGAACGCCCCCGTCTCCCTGCCGACGGTCCTCTTCGAGGACGACGCCTTCGTCGCCTTCGACAAACCCGCCGGTCTGCTCTCCGCCCCCGATCGTTGGGACAAAGAGCAGCTTCACCTCGTCGCGCTCGCCCAGC
>JABWAM010000233.1 GCA_013360985.1 Verrucomicrobiia bacterium
CCCGGCGATGCGAACCAAGACGGTCTGGTGAACGTGCTGGACATGATCGAGATTCGCAACCGACAAGGGGCGACGCTCGGCAGCGGCGAGTACAGTCACTTTCACGACATCGACACGCGCGGGTCGATCACGGTCGACGACATGCTGCTCGCCGGCGTGCGGGCTTACGACGTGTTGCCGCCGACCGCGCCCGCAAGCGCCGCGGCCGTGCCGGAGCCGTCGGGGTGTCTATTGACATTGCTTGGAACCGCAATCGTGCTAACAGCACGCTGCCGATTTCGCCTTGCGGGATGCAAGTGTCCGCCTGCCGCCGTCGAAGGGCACGAGGCACATTGATTAGTCGGTATGGCGATCTCGTTCCTATTGCTTTCGGGTTTGTCGCTTCGCCCTCTCGACGGTCGAGGCTGTGCCATCGGCTTCAAGTTCTAGCACTTCATCCCAAACCGGCTTGAATTCGCGGTCATTCACTTCGGCGCGATTGGATTGCGTACTGTGCGCATCCGCAATTGTTGCGGTGGGTTCTTGGTCGGTATCAGCGGCCGACGGCACTACCGTTCGTTCGACGAGGCTCGCAAGTGCGGGCGGAAGTTCCGATGAGTCAACAACCGGAGGGCTGGATTTCGGCCGCGACCGTTCAACGGTAGCGAGTGGCGGGAGATGCGGTTCCGAAGAGCGACTGGTGACTGACACGGAATCGGCCGGTAGCGATAACGCTTTGCAAATCCGGTCAATCTCACCACATCGTTGGAGCCAGTAGTATCCCAATGGGACGCCGATGAAGAACAGTGGGTTGAGCACTCCGGCGAGAATCGCAACGAAATCGAATGTCGCCAACGAATCCGCGTATTCCCCCGGACCCCAGTTTACGCACACGGTAGCGACAAATCCCGCCAACGCGATCACCACGGCCGTATAGCCAGCGGGTTTCATCCACTCACCCGCGGGTTGCGGTGCCCGCCACTTCACTTTCGTTTCCGAGTCTTCGTGAAACACGAGCTCGCGGCACTTGGGGCAGCGCGCGCGGGCTTCGACGCGCTCGATCCGAAGGCGCGCGCCGGCGAGGGGCGTCTCCTGAATGGCCGCCTCCCAGCAGAACTCCATCGTCGAAGGCTCCACCTGGCGGAGTTCGCCGATGCGGAGGGAGACCGCGCGGAGGCGCGCGCCGGGACGCGACCTCAGTTCGGCCTCGACGGCTTCCACCAACGCTTCGACGAGCGAAAACTCATGCATGACGCGCGCGCAGGGTAAACGTCGCGCCCTCGGAAAGGAAGGCGAACCGCCGGCGTTTCTGGCGCGCCCCTTCCCCAACCCACGGATCCGCCACGAAACAGCGCGCCCTTCAACGCGACGGATCGAGGCGGAAATCGGCCGTGATGGGAAAATGGTCGGAGGCCTTCCACGCGAGTCGGTCGTCTCGGATTCGCGCGGAACCCGGAAGGAGGCGCGCCGCGAGCGATCGGCTGGCGAGCAGGTAGTCGATCGTCTCGAACGTTCGCCTGGGCCGATAATAATAGGTCCCCGGGTATCCCTTCGCGTTTTTGGGGCGCGTGTTCGTGAGGGGATATTGGGTGTCGCCGAGGATGATCTGGAGGGTCGGCGAGTCCGGGGTATCGTTGAAATCGCCCATGAGGACCAGCGGGAGGTCAGGATGGGCGGCCAGGGCTTCATTGACGCAACGCCGCAGGATCTTCGCCTCCTCGACGCGCATCCGACCAGCGGAGATCGGTCCCGCGGTCGCGCGCTTCGATTTCAAGTGAACGACGAAAACCTTGATCGTGAGCGACGGAGAAACGCGAACGTCGGCTTCAAGAATTCCGCGCGAAACGGGGAAGGTGACGCCGTCGACAACATAGCTTTCTCCGACGCGCGGCCGCCGCGCGACAATGGGATAGCGGCTGAGCAGGGCGACGTGGCGCGCATGATCGGCGCCTTCGATCCATTCGCTCTCGGCGTATTTGCATCCTTTGACGCGCAAACCCTCTTGGATCTCTTCGAGAAACTTGCGTCCGCCGACTTCGACGATTCCCAAGAGGTCGGGCGATTCCTCCGCGATGATCGTGGAGATCGCCTCCTTTTCGCTCTCCGGCTTGGGATCATCCTCTTTTCCGTCCTTGTTGCGATCCATGAGGAGGAAATTGTGGAGGTTGTACGCCATGATCCGGATGCGCGCGGCGCCTTCGGGGAAAGCCGCGCCCCGATCGGACGCCCCCGCGCGCGGCGTCTGGGCGGAGAGCGCGGCCGCCCCAAAAACCGCCGCCAACGCGAAGCCGACGAACCGCGCCCAAGCGCGACGGGCGAAAGGGATCTTGCCCCCGAGGCGCGTCGATTTCGCCCCGCGCACGGCGGGGAAACCGCGGTCGCCGCGGAGGGGGAGAACGCTCAAGCATGCGCCGGGCCTCCGCGGGAGGCCAATTCTCGAACCCCCTCGCGAGATCATGCGGGGCGGCTCATGCCGCTTTGCGCGCCGCGAGGGCGGCGCTCGTAAGGTTGGCGCCCATCTCGAGCATCGTGCCGGTGAGCTTGAGGCACTCGGCGAGGCTTTGATCGAGCGCCGTCACGAAACGCTCCACTTCGCGCGGACCGATGATCAGCGCCGGCGTGATCTTCAGAACGTTCATGTGGCGTCCCGCCACCTGGGTGAGGATGCGATGCTTCTTGAGAAGGTTCATCACGATGAGCTGGGTAAAGAGGCCGACCTCGGCCTTTTCGAGGAGCATCCAGGCGCCGCGTTTGAGGAGAGAACGGGGCTCTTGAAACTCGACGGCGACCATGAGGCCCTTGCCACGCACCTCCTTGATGAACTCATGCTTCGCGGCGAGGCCGCGGAACCCCTCCATCATCGCCGCGCCCATCCGCGCGCTGTTTTCGACGAGCTTCTCCTCCTCCATCACCCGCAGCGTGGCGAGCGCGGCGGCCATCGCCATGTTGTTGCGTCCGAAGGTCGTCGAGTGGACCACGCAGCGATCGAGGCGACTGAAGGTTTGATCGTAAATCTTGCGGCGCGTGAGGATCGCGCCGCACGGCACGAGTCCGCCGCTGAGACTTTTGGCCATCGTCACAAGGTCCGGCTCGAGGTTCCAGTGCTGAAACGCGAAATCTTTTCCGGTGCGCCCGAGGCAGGTCTGCACCTCGTCGGCGACGAGGAGCGTTCCGTGCTTGCGGCAGAGATCCTGGGCCCGGGGCCAAAACCCTTCGTCGCGCGGAAAGTTCACGCCCTTCCCCTGGATCGGCTCGATGAAGAACGCGGCATACCGTCCACTAGCCAGCTCGCGTTCGAGGGCGTCGAAGTCGTCGAGCGCGATCGCGTTCCCCTCGAGGAGCGTGCCGAACCCGTCGCGGAACATCTCGGTGCCGTTCAGGGCGAGCGATCCCGTGGAAAGGCCGTGGAACGCTTTTTTACAGAAGAGGAGGGCGTCGCGTCCGGTCGCGCAACGCGCGAACTTGATCGCCCCTTCGACCGCTTCGGTGCCGGAGTTGCAGAGGAAGACCGCATCGAGATGCGGCGGCGCGCGTTGCACAAGGGCTTCGGCGAGCAATCCGCTGAGCAACGAGCAGTCCATCTGGACCATGTTCGGCAGATCGAGCTCCATCAGGTCCGCAAGCGCCTTTTTCACGGCGTGATGATTGCGTCCGATGTTCATCGCCCCGTAACCGCCGAGGCCATCGAGGTATGCGTTGCCCTCGCGATCGTAGAGCCAGGCGCCTTCCGCGCGGGCATAAACCTTGTCGAAACCGATCGTGCGAAGGACCTTCACCAACGCCCGGTTCACGTAGCGGTCATGGAGCTCGTAGTTCTCGCCGAGACGAGATCGGATCAGGGACTTGAGGTCAAGCGGCATACAGCCAAAACCCTAGCCCAATTTTTCCACACTCCAAGGTGAAATCTCCTTCCGGATGGGAACCGGCAGGTCCCTCGTGACCCCCCCTTGGGGAAGCTGAAGATCGTGAACCAGGCGGGGATGAAGGCGCTCCACGGCCACCTCCGGAGGTGGCC
>JABWAM010000234.1 GCA_013360985.1 Verrucomicrobiia bacterium
CAAGCAACGGTTGATCGCGATGGGCGCCTGGGAAGGATGACCCCTCTTCGCGGGCTTTACGGGGATTCGAGAGGTGCCCAAATCCACGGAGCAGCTCGATTTTCAGAGAGCAACCCTCCTCATCATCCATGGAGGATCGGAGAGGTGGGTCGTGTCGAGATTCCGGTCTCCTCACAAGAAGGATCCGACGGCTCGGCCGGCGGCCTCGCCCTCCCTTCCGCGGTCCGCGCTTGGGAAAAATCCGCTCGGTCGCGAAGCGAGGGAGGGTGCCGCCGCCGGCGGCGCCGCGGCCGCGGCTTGCGCCCCAAATGTGGCGAGGGCGTCGCATGTTCCTCGACCGAGGATGGACTCCTCCACGCCTTACGCGGGGATTTGGGAGGTGAATTCTCTCTTTGCCCGCGCCCTCGGCTCTGGCTAGACTGATCTTTCCATTTATGCATCCGACGCTCGCCGCCCTTTTGAAGACCGCGCCCGTGATCACGGATGGCGGATGGGGAACCGAGTTTCAGAAGCTCGGTCTCGCGCCCGGCGAATGTCCGGATCGCTGGAACCTCGATCACCCGGATCGCGTCGAAAAAGTCGCGCGCGCGTACGTGGACGCCGGCAGCCGCGTGATCCTGACCAATACCTTCGGGGCGAATCGGGTTGTCCTTGAGCGACAAGGGTTCGCCGATCAACTCGCCGAGATCAACCGCGCCGGCGCCGAGATCTCGCGCGCGGCCGCGGGAGATCGCGCGGTCGTCTTCGCGTCGATCGGGCCGACTTGCAAGATGATTTCGACCGGCGAAATCGAAGAGGAGGATTTGCGCCAGATCTTCGCCGAACAGATCGCGGCGCTCGTCGCGGGCGGCGCGCAGGGATTCGTCGTGGAAACGTTCGCCGAAGTGGCCGAGGCGCGGTGCGCGCTTGCGGCGGCGAAAGCGACCGGCCTGCCCTGCGTGGTCTCCATGGTCTTCGATTCAGGCAGGGCGAAGGATCGCACGATGATGGGGACCACCCCCGAGCAGGCGGCCAAGGAGCTCGACGAAGCGGGCGCGGACGTGATCGGCGCGAACTGCGGCCAGGGAATCGAGGGTTATGTCCCGATCTGCGAGCGTTTGCGCGCAGCAACGCAACGCCCGATCTGGATCAAGGCGAACGCGGGGCTTCCCGAAGTGGTGGAGGGCAGGGCGATCTATCGGACGACCCCTGAAGAATTCGCGAAGCGCGCCGTCGCGCTGAAAACGGCGGGCGCGTCGTGGATCGGCGGCTGCTGTGGCGCCAGCCCCGCCTTCATCGAGGCGCTCGCGAAAGTTTTATAAAAGCGCGAGGGCAATCTGCGGGTTCTCCCGCAGGCCCAAATCCACGGATCCGCTCGATTTTCAGAGAGCCACCCTCCTCATCCTCCATGGAGGATCGGAGGGGTGGGTCGTGTCGAGATTCCGGACTCCTCACCAGAAGGATCCGACGGCTCGGCCGGCGGCCTCGCCCTACCTTTTCACCATCTGCGCTTGAGGAAAATCCGTTCGGTCTCGAAGCGGGGGATGACGCCGCCGACAGGTCCCCAGAATCCTTTCGGGCCGGCGGCGTCGCGGCCGCGGCTTGCATTGCGAGGACGTCGCATGTTCCTCGGCCGAGGATGGACTCCTCCACACCTGACGCGGGGATTTGGAGCAGGCATGGCCCTTGCGCCGCCGCGCGCCTTGGGTTTGCGGCGCGTTTCCGACAGCGGCGCGTTTCGCGCTTGCGGAATGATGAACGCCCGCCATAGAATGATCCTTTCGGACAATCGCTTTCCTCTTTCGTTCTGATTTTTCCTTTTCATCATGTCCAAGCATCGTTCTCTTCGTGTTGGCGGCGCGCTGGCGGCCCGTCGCAATGTTCTCAAACGCCGCGAGCGGGTGGATCTGCTCAAGAAACGCGGCAAGTGGAAGGATGGCGACCGCGCGCTCGGCCTTCCGAAGACCAAACCGGACGTCTGATCCAAGGGTTGGCGTATGCCGTACGCGGGCGCTGTTGACGATTTTCGCGCGATTCGGGCGCTGAAGTCGCCCCGTCGCGTTCCTTGCGTGGCGCTCAGCGAGGAGTTCGATGTCCGTTGGCACGGACGCTGGTGTTATGAGGAGGTCTGCCAGGACGGCGACAAGATTTTTGAGGTGCTCAAGGCCTCCGCGGAGTCCTTCGATTACGACTGGGTCTGGGTTCAGATTGACGACTGCTACGAGTTCGAGCCGATCGGCGTCGGGGTAAAGGGGGAGGGCAACATTCTCCGCGCCACGTGCGGCTATCTCCCCATGGGGCGCGAGGAGTTGGAAAAGCTTCCGCAGTTGGATCCCCGCCGGGACGGGCGGATGCCGGAAAAACTGAAGGCGCTTCGGAAGCTCCGCGATCACTTCGGCGAGACCGCGCTCGTCGTCGGCTCCTGCGCTGCGCCGTTCTCCGCGGTGGGCCTGATGTGGGGAATCGAAAACTCGATGCTCCTCATGAAGGACGATCCCCGGCTCTTGCGCGACGCGATGGATTATTGGGATGCGTTCTATCGCCGCTACATCGAGGCGCAGCGCGACGCGGGCGCGCACGCGATCTGGTTCGGCGATTGCAACGCGTTCAGCGGTCTGGTCTCCGCGCCCCAGTATGAGGCGCACATCCTTGAGGCGACGCGCGGTCTGGTGCGTTACGCGGAGGAAACCCTCGGCGTGATGATCTGGATGCACAACAGCGAGACGCGCGCGCCGCATGTGGTTTCCCATCTTCCGCTCGGGGTGAGCTTCGAGAACATCGGTCCGGCGGGCGATATGCCGAAGATCCTCGAGGCCGTGCGCGGCCGGCAGGCGATCACGGGCAACCTCGATCCCCTCGACGTCTTGTACCGCGGGACGCCCCGATTGATCGAAGCCGAGGTGGAGCGCCTCATGACGATCGGCAAGGCGAACGGCGGATGGGTCTTCAATACCGGCGAAATGAATCCGCGCGAGGTCCCCGAGGAAAACATGCGCGCGATGATGAAGGCCGCCAAGGGTCGCGCGAAATACTGATCTCCGCCCCCGAGGGCGCGCGTGGAGTTCCGCGCGGAAATCGTCGCCGCCTCGACGGTTACACCTCGACCTCTTTGAGGAAGCGCGCGGCCTCTTCCGGCATCACGGGGTTGACGTAGAATCCGGTGCCCATCTCGAAGCCGGCAATCTGGGTGAGGCGCGGAGTGATTTCCAGGTGCCAGCGGAAATCCTGATCGAGCGTGCTCCAGTAGCCGCGCTTCGGAAAACGCGCGGGGGCGGTGTGGAGGATGACGTTGTACTGCGGGCGGTCGAGGCCGGCGCGGAGGCGCAGCAGGCTCGACTTCAGCGCGTCGGCCAGCGGGAGGAGCTCATCGTCGCCGATCCGATGGAACTCGGGATTCTGGCGCCTCGGCATCACGCAGATCTCGAAGGGGAACCGCGCGGCGTAAGGACAAAAGCAGACGAAGGCGCCGTTCTGATCCACGATCCGCCGTCCGTCCTTGAGTTCCTGGCGGAGGATGTCGGCGAAGATGTTGCGCTCTTTCTGCTCGTAATAGGCGAGCGCGCCGGCGAGCTTTTCCTTGATCGCCTTGGGCGTCACGGGGAGCGCGATGATCTGCGAATGGGAATGCGAGAGGGTGGCGCCCGCCTGCCAGCCGTGGTTCTTGAAGACGAGGATATAGCGGAAGCGCGCGTCCTTGAGGAGATCGGTGATCCGCGCGCGCCACAGGCCGATCACTGCGGCGATGTGGTCGAGCGGCAGTTCTTCGAGCATCTGCCCCGTCTTCGGCGTTTCGATGACCACCTCGTGCGCGCCGACTCCGCTGATGCGGTCGTAAAGCCCTTCGCCCTCCCGATCGAGCGCGCCCTCGATGCGGAGCACGGGGAAACGGTTCGGCACGACGCGCGCCTTCCAGCCCGGTCCATTCGCGCGCGCGCCGGGCGCGCGGATCGCCTGGATCTCGGGCGGCGTCAGGTGCTCGTTCCCTTCGGCGAAAGGGTCGCGCTCC
>JABWAM010000235.1 GCA_013360985.1 Verrucomicrobiia bacterium
AGCGCGTCGGTCGCCGAGATGCTCGAAAATCTCGGCAAAGACTTCGAAGACGGCAGCGTCAGCCAGACGCAGGCCGGCAGCGGCCCTTCGGCGATCACCCTGCAGGAAGAGGCCGATTCGCCGCCGATCATCAAATTCGTCAACCTCGTGCTCTTCCAAGCCATCCGCGACCGCGCGAGCGACATCCACTTCGAGCCGTTCGAAAACGAGTTCAAAATCCGCTACCGCGTGGACGGCGCGCTCTATGAAATGACCCCGCCGCCGAAATCCATGGCCCTCCCCGTGATTTCGCGCATCAAGGTGATGTCGAACCTCAACATCGCGGAGCGGCGCATCCCTCAGGACGGACGCATCATGCTCAACATCGCGGGCCGCCCCGTCGACCTCCGCGTGAACTCCCTCCCCACGCAGCATGGCGAAAGCGTTGTGCTCCGCGTGCTCGACCGCTCGACCGTTTCGCTCGATCTCGAGAACCTCGGAATGCCCAAGCGCGTGTACGACTTTCTTTGCCAACTCATCCTGCGCCCGAACGGGATCTTCATCGTCACGGGACCGACCGGCTCGGGCAAGACGACCACCCTTTACTCCGCTCTGCGTCGCATCAATACGATCGACTCGAAGCTCCTCACCGCCGAAGACCCCGTCGAGTACGACATCGAAGGGATCATGCAGGTCAACATCAACGACGCGATCGGCGTCACCTTCGGACGCGTGCTGCGCGCCTTCCTGCGCCAAGATCCCGACCGCATCATGATCGGAGAGACCCGCGACCTGGAGACCTCGCAAATCGCGATCCAAGCTTCGCTCACGGGCCACCTCGTCTTTACGACGCTTCATACCAACGACGCCCCGGGCGCGGTCACCCGCCTCATCGACATGGGCACGGAACCGTTCCTCATCAGTTCCACGCTCCAGGCCATCCTCAGCCAGCGGCTGATCCGCACGATCTGCAAGAACTGCCGCACCCCCTACGAACCGACGGAAGAATCCCTGAACGCCCTCGGCCTCGCCCCGCATGAAGTCGGCGACAAGACCTTCTATTACGGCAAGGGCTGCTCCGAATGCGACGGCAAGGGTTACCGCGGCCGCAAAGGCATCTTCGAGCTTCTCGAGATCAGCGACCCCATCCGCGAACTCATCAACCAGCGGGCGCCGACCGTCGTGATCCGGCAGAAGGCGATCGAACTCGGCATGATCACCCTTCGGGAAGACGGCGTCCGCTGCATCTTCGACGGGGAGACCACGGTCGAAGAGGTCGTCAAGTACACCTGACCTCCTCCCTGCCGCCCTCCACGATCTCGACGAGCCGACGGCCGTAGGCCTCCCACGAGTGTCGCCGCGCAGTTTCCTGAGCCGCCGCGCCCATCTCCGTCGCGCGCGACGGCATCGCGATCAACTCCTCCAGCCGCGCGATCAAGGCATCGCCCTTTCCGAAGGGAAAAATCCAACCGTTTTTTCCGTCCACGACGCAATCCGCGGCGCCCACTCGATCGGAGACCAGGACGGGAAGCCCGCACGCCATCGCCTCGAGCACGACCAGCCCGAAACCGTCCTGCGCCGAAGGCAGGACGAGCGCGTCGCACCGGGCGAGCAAACCCGCCACGTCGCGGCAATGACCGAGCGCCTCGACGCGTCGCGCGCGGCGCAACGCCGCTTCGATCGGCGCCCGCTCGACCGCGGGGATCACCCCCGCGAGCAGAAGCGTCTCCCGTCGTCCCGCCACCCGCGTCCAGGCGGCGAGCAGATCGGGAAGCCCTTTCTGGATCGAGAGTTGCCCGACAAAAGCCAGGCGGAAGCCCTCGTTCCGCCGCGGAGTTTGCGCCGGACGATAGTGCGCGGACTCCACGCCAAGCGGGTTGACGCGAAGTTTTTCCGACGGATATCCGGCGTCGAGATAAGACTTTGCGACGAGGCGCGAAGGGACGACCACCAGGTCCGCTTCGGAGGCTTCGGCGACCATGCGTTCCACCGTTCGGGCGCTCATCGGATCGAGGAGGATCCCGAAACGGGCGTACTCCTCGCGCAACCAATGCCGCTGCAAGTGCGGCTCGACCGAACCGCGCTCCACGAAGGAACGCCCCTCGCCCTTGCGGCACGCCGCGAGACAGGCGCGCGACAGGTTCATCCAGCCGTAAAAATCCGTTCCCTTCTCGATTTGCGGGGCGACCCACCGGTCGAAGGCGGCGTCGTGCGCGTGATGCGCACCCAGGCGGTTGAGCGCCGCCAACCCTTTGCGCAGCGCCCAGGGCATCCCGCGCGCAAAAGTCGCCAGGCTGCCCGCCGCGCCAACCTCCGTCGCCGCCACGGCGGCCAATCGCCCCGCGCGCAGCAACGCGCGCGCGGCATGCCAGCCGATCGAGCCCATCCCCCCACGGTTCAAGGGCTGCCCAACACTGTAAAAAACCTTGGGCGCCATTCGCCGCTTCTCCCGTGGTGCGCGCCGATCAGGGAATCGCCCGTTCGGTGGCCGGATCGAAAAAATGCGCCCGCGGCATGTCGAAACGCACCTCGACATCGTGATTCACGCTCGCCTTTTGGGCCACGCCGACGCGCGCGATGAAGGGGTGCGCGCCGGTCGTCAGATAGAGATACACTTCCGATCCCATCGGTTCGACCACCTCGACCCGCGCGCGCACCCCGGCGCCGGGCGGAGCGGGCGTTTCGGGTGAAGTTTCATGCAGATCCTCGGCGCGCAAGCCCAGTTTGACCGCGCGCCCCACGTAGTCCCGGAGGCGCGCGGCGCGCGCGCCGTTTGCGCGGACCTGAAATCCGTCTTGGCCTCCGTCGCGTTTTTCGACAAAGAGGAGGTCGTTTCCCTGCGCGCGGATCTCGCCGTCGAAGAAGTTCATCATCGGGCTGCCGATGAATCCGGCGACGAACAGATTGGCCGGCCGATGGTAAAGATCCATCGGGGCGTCCACCTGCTGAACTTTCCCGGCGTTCATCACCGTGATCCGATCCCCCATCGTCATCGCCTCCACCTGATCGTGCGTCACATAGATCATCGTGGCCGAGAGGCGGTGGTGCAGCTTGGAAATCTCGGTGCGCATCTGGACGCGCATCTTCGCGTCGAGATTCGAGAGCGGCTCGTCGAAGAGAAACGCCTTCGGCTTGCGGACGATCGCGCGCCCCACCGCGACGCGCTGCCGTTGGCCGCCCGAGAGTTCCTTCGGCCGGCGGTCGAGCAGGTGGCGGATATCGAGAATGTCGGCCGCCTCGTTGACCCGTTGCTCGATTTCCGACTTGGGATACTTCCGCTGCATCAGACCGAAGGCCATGTTCTTGTAGACGGTCATGTGCGGATAGAGCGCGTAGTTTTGAAAGACCATCGCGATATCGCGATCCTTGGGCGGCACGTCGTTCATGACCTTGCCGTCGATAGAGATCGAGCCGCGGCTGATTTCCTCCAGGCCGGCGACCATGCGCAAGGTCGTGGATTTGCCGCAGCCCGACGGGCCGACGAGCACCATGAATTCCTGGTCGTCAATGACGAGGTTGACGTTGTCCACCGCCCGCACCTCGTTTCCCTTCCCGTCGCGAAACACCTTGCTCACCTGCTCGAGCACGACCTTGGCCATAAATATCTCCATTGCGGAACGCGACGCATCGCGCCCGCTTCCTGGGAGGGAAATCTTCCGCGGGTCGCCCCATGGGCGGCCTCATCCAGAGGCCGGGGCATCATCATTCCCGCCCGTTTCGGTTGGTCCGGCGAAACGCACGCGCGCTTCGCCGTCCGCGGAACGCCTCCTTTCTAGCCCCCCCCGCGCGCCGCGTCAATCCCACCGCTCACAACCCAAATCCCCGCGTCAGGCGTGGAGGAGTCCATCCTCGGTCGAGGAACATGCGACACCCTCGCCATATTTTGGACTCAAGCCGCGGCCGCGGTGCCGCCGGCGGCGGCGCCCTCCCTCGCTTCGCGACCGAGCGGATTTTCTTCAAGCGCGAACCGCGGAAGGTAGGGCGAGGCCGCCGGCCGAGCCG
>JABWAM010000236.1 GCA_013360985.1 Verrucomicrobiia bacterium
CGCGCGCGGAGCATCTCGGTTCCCAGCACGCGCACGCACCCGGAGGCGCGGCGCTCCAACCCGAGGAGACCGCGGAAAAGCGTCGTCTTGCCGGCGCCGTTCGGCCCGAGGACGCCGATCATCTCGCCGCGCCCCATTTCGAAGCGCTCCACCGCAAGGATCCTCCGCCGATCCGCGAAGACCTGAAAATCCGAGACTGCAATCGCCGCGGCGTTCACGGTCCAGCGGAAGCCTTCAGACGCGCGACGTTTCGCGCCACCATCCCGTCGAAAGCGTCCGGATCCGTGGCGCGCTCGGGAAAGTTGTCGAAAACGACGACCTTCGCGCCGAGCCGCTCGGCGAGCGCATCGGCCAGACGCCTTCCCTCGGGCGCATTGGCGATCACCCAGCGCGCGCGCGCGCGCGCGCCGGAACGGAGGGCCGTCTCCACCTCGCGGATTTTCGTTCCGTCCGTGGCGCGAAAAACCCCCACGGGCGTCAAGCCGAGCCAGCGGCAGAACCTTTCCTGATGCATGCTGCAGAGAACAGGCGCGCCCCGAAACTCCGCGGCCTGCCGCCGGCACGCGTCCGTCAAAGCGTCCAAACGCGCCGCAATCTCCGCCAGGCGTCGTTCCGCGTCCGCAGGCGTCAACATCCCCGCGGCCGCCAATCCCTCGGCGGTTTGCCGACACGCCGCGAGATAGGTCGCCGGTTCGCCCATCCCGCCCGGAAGCGCAATCCGCACGACGGACGGCCCTTTTCCGGAAGGGAATCCTTCGCGCAAACGGGTTTCCCAGGATTCCTGAAAATCGAATCGCACCAGGACGCGGGCGCGTCGGATCTTCTCCACTTGCGCGGGCCGAAAATCGCTGTGTCCGGGACAGCCGCCCGGTTCCGCCAGCCGCGCGATCGTCGCGGTCGCGCCAAGAAGATCGCGCGCCGCCGCCTCGAGATACGAACTGGAGACGGCGACCGTCGCGGCGTCCGGAGGAAACGCCCGCTGGCAGCCGCTGATCAGCGCGATCGCCGCGGCCGCGAGCAAGGAGAATCCCCGAATGCTCATGGACTTTTGTAGGATGTGCCGCTCCGATCCGCAAATCGCACGAGAACTCCGGTATCCCGGCCGCGCCGGTACCACGTCTGGCCGCTCAGCGGCGAATAGGGACTCTGGGATTTCGCGCTCTTCGGTTGAGGGCCTAGGCTCCATACCGCCCAACGCACCGGCGCGCGCTGTGGATCGCCCCAATAGTCGCCTTCTGTCGTTTCGCAGTGCGGAAAATCGTTCGGCACCCAGATCTCATAATTGTCGCTCCGCGACCCGTTGAGAAAACAGGGGCCCGGCGCGGCGTATTTGTAGGTCGCTCCCCGGTTGAACTCGTCGATCATGGCGGCCGCCAGACCTCCACCTGGCCCTTTGGGCAGGTAGTTGCCCTGGGCCAACTCGACGGGAAGCGGACACCAATGCTCGCGCATGTCGGCGTTGCAGTCCACGCGCACGGGAGGATATCTCCCTTCGTGATCGTGGGAGTACACCTCGAGGGCCACCTCGATCCCGTGGAGCTCCGTATGCACGCGCGCGACGCGGGCGCGTTCCCGCGCCAGGCCCAGCGACGGCAGCGTCATCGCCGCCAGGAGCGCCACAACCGTCATCACGAGAAGCAACTCGATGAGCGTCAGGCCTCCCGCGCGAGGCCGTCGCCGGATCATTTTCGTCGCCGCCATCCAACGGCAACCAGCGCTCCGACGCCCAACAGCACCATCACCGACGGCTCGGGGATGACGCTCACCACGAAGAGTTCGTATCCCATGCGTCCGTTGCTTCCCGAACCGGATTCCTGGTTGACGATTCCATAGACATCGAAAACTCCCGCGGGCGGCGCGCCAAGGTCGGCCAATGGCATGCGCAGCGCGTTGGTGTGCCCGAGCCCGTCCGTGACCCAACAGAGGCGATCGCCCCAGGCGCTCTGGCCCCAACCGTTGGTGTCCACGAGGGTCAAGCCGTTGAGGCGGATGGAGGCGCCCTGATAGAATTCGGCGCCCGTCGCGCGCGACGCGTCGAACATCGGATAGGCCGGGTCGTAACCCGCCCCGTTGGTCGCCGCATAAAGATCGCTCAGCGTGAGGCTGGGCGCCGAGGGCAGCCCGAAATTCGCGGTGACCAGCGCGATGCTGAAGTCGTTGGCGTTCGTCACCCGGTGGGCCTCACTCACATTGAGTTTGCCCCCGTAAAAAGAGGATTTATTTACTGTTACAGTGACGAGGTCGCCCTGACGAAACTGATGTCCGCCATCGTAGTTGAGGCGAACCATTTCGTTGGACCACCCGCTTTCCGTATAAAAATTTCCCGCGGGGATCCACCCTCCAAGGCTGTTGTAGTTTTGTCCCATCCAGAGCGCGGTTCCCTGATGATCCCCGTTGGTCCCCTGGATGAAGATCTGCCATTGTCCGCCCATGACGCCATTCGCGACCGCGTTGGGATCCCAGGTCGCGTCGAGCATCGTCTCGGGATGGTTCAGGATCACCCCCGTCAAAGTGACGGGATATGAGCCTGCCCAGGTGGAAACTCCGTTGGTATCGATCGCCTGGAAATCCCAGTGGGTTTCGGCGCGGGAGATGGAAATCAGACATCCCAAAGCGGCCGCCGTTCCAATGGCGGCCAACAGCGTTTTTTTCAGGGAGGGCAACATGAGAGGCGAGGGGGATGGGGTGAACTCGGCGCCCGCTCTTTTCTTGACGGGCGCCGAGATGTGTGATGTTCTTTCAAAAACGTAATACTTTCTTCATGAGGACGCAAGCCCCAAAAACGCGCGCGCGCAGCCCCCGAGATCCACGCATCGGCTTTTTCAACGCGCTCGCCGCCCGCTGGGAGCGCGAGAAACCGTCCGCCGCCAGCCAGGCCGCCCGACTGCGGCGGCATGCCGCCCGCCTGGCCCTGCGCCCCGGCCAGGCCGTTCTCGAAGTAGGTTGCGGAACGGGGAAGGCCACCGCGTGGCTCGCGAAACAGGTGGCGCCCGCGCGGATCACCGCCGTGGATTTCGCCGGAGAAATGCTCGCGCGGGCGCGGGCGAAGGGCATCCCCGCCGATTTCCTCCGCCGCGACGTGTGCCGCGACGATCTCGGCGCGCGCCGCTACGATCTCATCCTCTGTCTTCACAGCTTCCCCCACTTCCGCAATCCCGCGGCGGCCCTCCGCCGGTTTGCGCGCGCGCTGAAAACAGACGGGCGCCTGGTGATCATGCATTTTTGCGGCAGCGCCCATCTCAACGAATTTCATGCGCGCGTGAAGGGGCCGGTGCACGCCGACCGCCTGCCCGCGGGGGCGGAATGGCCCCCTCTCCTGAAACGCGCCGGATTGGCTCTCACCCAATCCACGGATCGCGCCGACCTGTTCTTTCTGGAAGCCGTTCGCGCGCCGCGCCGGGCATCACCCGATTTTTCGCGCGCGGCGCGCCGGGGGTTTGAGCTATCATCCCCCCATGCACGCGCATCCTCACGCTCCCCGCGACCCCCTCACGCGCTTCAGCGTTTCCATGCCGCGCCCCCTGCTCCAGAAACTGGACGCCATGGCGAAGGCGCGCGGGCAACACAACCGCTCCCAGACGATCGCCGAGCTCGTGCGCGGCGGAATCGTGGAGCATGAAACCGCCACCGGCCAAGGGATCGTCGTCGGCACGATCACCCTCGTCTACGACCATCATCGCCATCATCTCCAGGAGGCGTTGACCCACATCCAGCACGACCACTGTCGCGAGATCATCTCCACCCTCCACGTCCACATGGATCACCACAACTGCCTCGAGGTGCTCGTGGTCCGCGGCCGGGCGGAAAACCTGCGGCGGCTCGCCGATCAACTCCTCACGACGCGGGGAGTGAAACACGGAAAGCTCACGGTCACCACGAGCGGTCGGAATCTCGTCTGAGCCGCATGCATCTCCCCGACGGATTCCTCGACCTGAAGACGGCGGCGGCGACCTGGACGCTCGGCACGGGCGGGCTGGCC
>JABWAM010000237.1 GCA_013360985.1 Verrucomicrobiia bacterium
CCTCCGCGATTCGCGGACGGGGACGTTCGCCCGCCGGCTTGCCCGCGCGGGCGGTCTCCCCTTCGGAGGCGGCCGCCCAGAGACCGAGCGCGGGAGGCAACGTCGCCGTCGCGGGCTGGAGGCCCGCAAGCCCGGCCAGCGAGTTGACGAAGATGAAAGGCGCGGAAACCGCCGCCGCCGTCTTGGGGCGCGCCCAGCCCGCCAGCAGCAGGAGGGGAGTCAGGAAAATTCCGCCGCCGACGCCCACGAGTCCCGAAAGATATCCGAGGAGGACGCCGATCGGGAGCGCGACCGCCACCGGCGGCGTTCGAGGTTCGGCGTCGGCGGTAGAGACGGGAAGAAAGAAACGCCACGCGGCGACCAACAGCGCGCCGCCCACCAGCAGGCGAAACCAGGCGTCGGCGACCGTCGTGCTGCCGCCGAGCCAGGCGAATGGGATCGACGCCGCCGCGAAAGGCCAGAAAAGCCGCCACCGAAAATGTCCCGCGCGCGCGAACGCGAACGTGGCGAGCGCCGAGACCACGAGGTTCATGACCAGCGCGGTGGGCCGCATCACGGCAGGCGTCATTCCCGCGAGCGCCATGACGGCGAGATATCCCGACGCGCCGCCGTGGCCGACGGAGGCGTAGAGCGCCGCCACCGCGCAGAAGGCGGCGGCGAGTGAAAGCGTTTGAGCGTACTCCATGGAGGGTTTCCTGGGCGTGGAATCGCGAAAACCCCATTATAGCGCGAGGACGACGGATTTTCAGCCGGAATCGGCGCGCGGGGGCGAAAAGATCGGAGGATGGAACGCCGGCCGTTTCCCGCGAGGATCGATGGTTTCGGCTTGCCAAGAGGGGAACGGTGAGTTTATCTAACAGTATTTCTTATTTAACCCTTTGTTATTATGAATGAATCCATTCGCGATCTTCGCTACGAACGCCGGCCGCTCAGCGCCATCTTCGCGCCGCGCACCGTCGCGGTGATCGGCGCGACGGAGAAGGCGGGCACCGTGGGGCGAACCATTCTCTGGAACCTCATCAGCAATCCGTTCAACGGCACGGTGTTTCCGGTGAACCCGACGCGTCCCGCCGTGCTCGGGATCAAGGCCTACCCGCGGATCGGCGACGTGCCGGAGCGCGTGGACCTGGCGGTGATCGTGACGCCGGCGCCCACCGTGCCGGGGGTCGTGGCCGAGTGCGTCGCGGCCGGCGTGCGCGGCGCGATCATCATCTCCGCGGGCTTCAAGGAGACGGGGCCGGAGGGCGTCGCGCTCGAGAAACAGGTCCTCGAGGAAGCGCGGCGCGGCCGCATGCGGATCGTCGGCCCCAACTGCCTCGGCGTGATGTGTCCCGTGACCGGCGTGAACGCGACGTTCGCGAGCGGGATGGCGCGGCCCGGCAATGTCGGGTTCCTCAGCCAGAGCGGGGCGCTCTGCACGGCCGTGCTCGACTGGAGCCTGCGCGAAAACGTCGGGTTCAGCGCGTTCGTTTCCCTCGGGTCGATGCTCGACGTCGGGTGGGGCGACCTCATCAGTTATCTCGGCGACGACCCGCGCACCGAGAGCATCGTGATCTATATGGAATCCATCGGTGACGCGCGCGCCTTCCTGTCGGCGGCGCACGAAGTGGCGCTTTCCAAGCCGGTCCTCGTGATCAAGGCGGGCCAGACCGAGGCGGCCAGCAAGGCCGCGGCGTCGCACACCGGCGCCCTGACGGGGAGCGACGAGGTGCTCGACGCCGCGTTTCGCCGATGCGGCGTGCTCCGCATCAACGAGATTTCGCATCTCTTTCACGCGGCGGAAGTCCTCGCGAAACAGCCGCGTCCCCGGGGACCGCGCCTCACGATCCTCACGAACGCGGGCGGCCCGGGCGTGCTCGCCACGGACGCCCTCATCCACGGCGGAGGCGAACTGGCGGAGCTGACGAAGGCGACGATCGCCTCGTTGAACAAGATCCTGCCCGGCCCGTGGAGCCGCGGGAACCCCGTGGACGTGCTGGGCGACGCGAGCCCCGAACGCTATGCGAAAGCGCTCGAGATCGCCGCGCAAGACCCGAACAGCGACGGCCTCCTCGTGATCCTCACGCCGCAGGCGATGACCGACCCGACGCAGACCGCCGAACAACTCAAGCCTTATGCGAAACTCGCCGGCAAACCGGTGCTCGCGAGCTGGATGGGCGGCGGCGAAGTCGAGGCGGGACGCGCGATTTTGAGCCGGGCGGGCATCCCCTGCTTCGAGTATCCGGATACGGCGGGACGCATCTTCGACTATATGTGGCAGCACAGCGACAACCTGCGCGCCCTCTACGAAACGCCGCAACTGCCTCCCGAGCACGCGAAAGACGCCCCCGACCGCGCGCGCGCCGAAAAGATCATCCACGACGCGCGCGCGAAAGGGCGGACGCTCCTCACCGAGTCCGAATCGAAGGATCTCCTCGCGTGCTACGGGATCCCCACGGCGCCCACGCGCATCGCGCGCACCGCGGAAGAGGCGGTCGCGACCGCCCAACAGATCGGTTACCCGGTGGTCCTCAAGCTCTTCTCGGAAACGATCACCCACAAGACCGACGTGGGCGGCGTCCGCCTCAATCTCGCCGACGCGCGCGCGGTGGAGCAGGCGTTTCGGGCGATCGCAGCCTCCGTGCAGGAAAAAGCTTCCGCGAAGGATTTCCTCGGCGTGACCGTGCAGCCGATGGTCAAACTCGAAGGTTACGAGCTCATCATCGGGAGCAGCCTGGATCCGCAGTTTGGCCCCGTCCTGTTGTTCGGGACGGGCGGCCAACTCGTCGAGGTGTTCCGCGATCGCGCGCTCGCCCTGCCGCCGCTGACCACGACGCTGGCCCGCCGCATGATCGAGCGCACCCTGATCTATCGCGCGTTGAAGGGCGTGCGCGGGCGGGCGCCCGTGGACCTCGCCGCCCTGGAACGTCTCCTCGTGCGCTTCAGCTATCTCGTCGTCGAGCAGCGCTGGATTCGGGAGATCGACATCAATCCGCTGCTCGCTTCGTCGGGTCAACTCCTGGCGCTCGACGCGCGCGTCGTGGTTCATGGCGCCAACGTGAGCGAAGCGGACCTTCCGCGGCCGGCGATCCGTCCGTATCCCTCGCAGTACGTCGGCGTCTGGACGATGCGCGACGGGACGGAGGTCCTCGTGCGGCCCATTCGCCCCGAGGACGAGCCGCTCATGGTGAAGTTTCACGAGACGATTTCCGACCGCAGCTTCTACATGCGCCACGCGCGCAAGCTCGAATTCAGCGAGCGCGCGGCGCATGAGCGCCTCATGCGGATCTGTTTCACGGATTACGCGCGCGAGATCGTCCTCGTGGTGGAACGCAAAGGAGCGGAGGGCGCCCCCGAGATCCTCGCCGTGGCGCGCCTCAACCGTTGCCACGGCCTGGACGAAGGCGAGATCGGCATTTTGATCAGCGATCGCCTCCAGCATCTCGGGCTCGGCACGGAGTTGCTCCGTCGGCTCATCGAGGTCGGGCGCGAGGAAGGGCTCGTCCGGATCCGCGCGACGATGCTCAAGGAAAACGCCGAGATGCTGCATCTCTGCGGCAAGCGAGGGTTCCAATTGACGCCGATGCCCGACAGCGCCCTGGTGAAAGGCGAACTCGACCTGACGCCGTCGTCTGCGGCATCCTGAAGGCGCCCAATGGGGCCTTCATGCGTCCGCTCGACCGAACGACCGCCAACCCCGATTTCCTCGTGCGCCCTTACGAAGCGGGCGACCGGGAAGCGGTGCGCTGCCTCTGCTGCGACACGGGGTTTCTCGGCCATCCGATTGATCCGATCTTTTCCGACCGCGAACTCTTCGCGGACTATCTGACGCGTTATTATACCGACGTTGAACCCGAGTCGTCGTGGGTGGGAGTCAAAGAGGGGAAGGTGGTCGCCTATCTCCTGTGCGGCACGCGCTGGCGGCGATATGCCTGGTGGAGCGCGGGCCACGCCGCGCGCCTGGCCG
>JABWAM010000238.1 GCA_013360985.1 Verrucomicrobiia bacterium
CTTCGAAGGATTACGCCTTCGGAAGCGGCCGCCTCCGGCGCCTCGTGAATTTCAGCCTCGCCCCGCACGATCGCTCGGTCGTTGCCGCGCTCGCGCGGATCGTGGCGGAAGAAGCCGAGCGGGGCGACGCCGTCGCCCTTCGCATCCTGGAGGAATCCTCGCGCGCCCTCGCGGATACGGTGTGGGATCTCGTGGACCTTCTCGGAATGCACGGCGAAACCTATCCGCTCGTCGCGGGCGGGAGTTTGGCCCTGCGTTCCCGCGTGTACTGGAAACATTTTTGCGCGCACCTCGCCGAAAAGACGCCCTTTCTGAAACCGGTTCGGGCGCCCTGGCCTCCGGTCGTCGGCAACGCCCTCGTGCTCCTCCTCCAACTCGACCCGCAAAATGCGTCGCGGACACGCGCGCGTTTGAAGGAAACCGTGCGCGCGTTTTATTCTCCGACGGACTCCTCCCCATGACTGCCCCCGAAAAATATCTCGCCGCCGTTCGCGCCGTGCTCGCCCACTTCGAGAAGACCCAGCTCCCCGCCCTGGATCGCGCCGCCGACCTCGTCGTTCACGCCTTGACGCATCGCGGCGCGGTCTGGTGCTCCGAAATCGGCCACGGAATCCAGGGCGACTTCGTCAATCGCGCGGGCGGCCTCGCCGCGGTGCAGGCGTTCTCGTTTCTCTTCACCGTGAACGACAAGACCGCCGCCTGCCTCCAGGGGCGCCCGTCGCCCGCGCCCGCGGAACGCGATCTCGAGGCGGTTCGTCTCGCGGCGCGCAGTTCGAACCTTCGCGCGGGGGACGTGATGCTGCTCGGCTCCGTCTCGGGGAAGAATCGGGCGCCGGTCGAGCTCGCGCGGGTGTGCCGAGAGCTGGGCGTGCGGACGATCGGCCTGACCTCGCTCGAAGCCAGCCGCCGCGCGAAATCGCTCCATCCTTCGGGCCAACGCCTCTTCGAAGCGGTGGATGTCGTCCTGGATCACGGCGCGCCGGAGGGCGACGCCGCGGTGGAAATCCCCGGTTACACGACAAAGGCCCTGCCCGTTTCCGGCTTCGCCTGCGCCGTCCTCGGCCACATGCTCTGGGGGCGGGTCATGGAAAAAATGGCGGCGGCCCAGACGCCCGCGACGGTGTTTCTGAGCGTCAACCGCGAAGGCGGCCCGGAACACCATCACCAGATGATCGAACAGTTCGAGAAGCGAGGGTATTGACGACCTCCGCGGCGGCGTCGCCCTGGCCGAGGCCCGGGCGCCGTCGTCTCATTCCCAAGGAAACCTCTCATGCCAACCTCCACTTATTTCGCCGAAGTCGCCGCGCTCCTCGATCGGATCGCGAAAACGCAGGAGGCAAACCTCGCGCGCGCCGCGGAAGTCCTCGCGAACGCCGTCGCCGAAGGGCGCAGCCTGTTCTCGTTCGGCGCGTCGCACGCCTTCATGGTGACCGAAGAACTCGTGTATCGCGCCGGCGGATTGATGCTCATCAATCCGATCCAACCGCACGGGATGACGCTTGCCGTGCGACCGCTCCCGCTCACCTCGAGGCTCGAACGCGTCGTCGGCCTCGGCCGCGAACTGCTCGCGCAGTCGCCCGCCCAACGAGGCGACGCGCTGATCCTCAACTCCACCTCGGGACGCAACCCCGTCACGATCGACATGGCGCTGCTCGCCCGGGAAAAGGGAATCGCGACCGTCGCGATCACCTCGCGCGCGTACCTCGGCAGGGAAACGAGCCGTCATCCCTGCGGCAAAATGCTGGCGGAACTTTGCGACGTGGTCGTGGACAACGAAGTCCCGTACGGCGACGCCGTGATCCCCGTGCCCGGTTCGCGGCACAAAATGGCGCCGGTCTCGACGATCGCAAGCTGCGCGATCGCCAACGCGCTCGTCGTGGCGACGGTGGAAGCGTTGGTGAAACGGGGAATCGAGCCGCCGGTCTTCCAAAGCGCGAACATCGAGGGAGGCGACGCCTTCAACGCGCGCCTCCTCGAGCAACACCGCGACCGCATTCATTACCTTTGACCGGCTGTTGAAAAACCGGCCTCGCCCGACCTTCGCGTTGGGCATCTTTCCCCCAAGCGCCTGAATGTTTTTTCGGCCAGCGGGCGCTTGAGAGGAAGAAAAAGGCGGATTAGGCTCCGCGCGCGATGACCGCGCGCGCCCCGCATCCCGCCCACGATTTTCCTGCGCTTGCCGAACGTTGGAGAGACCTCGCCCGGCGGGCCGGCTGGCATCTCGCCGACGTGGCGCGCATTTCGGGCTATCCGATCTACGGGCTGCGCACCGCCGCGTCGCCGCGATCCTGGAGCGTTTACGCCTCCGCGGGAATCCACGGCGACGAACCGGCGGCGGCATGGGGGCTGCTCGCGTGGGCCGAAGCCGAATGGCGACGGATGCGCGAAGAGAACTGGGTGATCTTTCCCTGCCTGAACCCGTGGGGCCTCGTCCACAACGATCGTCACGACGCGCGCGGAGAAGATCTGAATCGCGGATTTCAGCGCGCGCGCCATCCGCTGGTTTCCCGCTGGCGACGGTTCCTCGGCGCGACGCGCTACCGCCTCACCGTGACCCTCCACGAAGACTTCGACGCGCGCGGCGTTTACGCCTATCACCTCGGCGATTCCAGCCTCCCATTCGTCCGACGCGCCCTCGCGCGCGCCGCGCGCGTGATCCCGCGCGATCCGCGAACGTTCATCGACGGCCTCGCCGCGCGCGACGGCTTCATCCGGCCGTCGCGAAAACCGCGTTTTCTCCGCGGAGAACCCGAGGCGCGCTGGCTCTGGAGGCATCGCGCGGAGGCGATCGTCAATTTGGAGACTCCCTCCGAATTCGCGTTCGAGAAACGCGTGCGCGCGCATCGCGTGTTCCTCGCGAGCGTCGCCGCATCCCTTCGCGGCGCCAACGATCGGCCGGCGCGCGCGGCGTGACGGGCGCCTCCGAAAGGAGGCGCGCCGGCGTCCAACGGACGCGCCGAATTTTGAAACCTCCTCGGCCGAGGATGGATTTTCCCATCGATCCATGAAAATCGGAGAGGATCCCCAATCCACGGATCCGCTCCATTTTCAGAGAGCAACCCTCCTCATCATCCATGGAGGATCGGAGAGGTGGGTTGTGTCGAGATTTCCGACTCTCCACAAGAGGGGCGCCGCGGCTCGGCCGGCGGCCTCGCCCTACCTTCCGCGGTTCGCGCTTGAAGAAAGTCCGCTCGGTCGCGAAGCAAGGGAGGGCGAGGCCGCCGGCCGAGCCGCCCAGCCTCGAACTTTTTCGGGGCCGGCGGCGCCACGGCAGCGGCTTGAGTCCAACATGTTGCGAGGGCGTCGCATGTTCCCCGACCGAGGATGGACCCCCCACGCCTGACGCGGGGATTTGGGAAGATGAAAAGGCGTTGCGCGTTCCCGCGAAAGACTGCTATAAGCTTTTTTCATCTTTCCACCGCGCCGAAGAAGTTCATCCTTCCTTCAACCATGAAGATGTCTCCCTGGCCCACGAGCGCCGAGCGCCTTCGTCCGCAACCGCGCTTGCGAAAGGTCAATCTGGCGCTCGCCGCGGGAATCTGGGCGCTGGGAATCGGGACGCTCGCCCTGCTTTCGCGTCCGCCGATGCCAGGGCTGTTCTATGTGCCGTTCGTGATGTGGCCGCAGGCAATCACACATCTCGCGATCCTGAACGCGCGCGACGGCATGGGGCAATCCTGCCTGTTCGGCGCGCAAGTCATTTATCTGGCCTGGGTGGGTTTCGCCTGCGCGGCGATGTTCCGCGCGCCGGCGGACGCCGCCATGATGGATCTCTTGATCGTCGCGTTTCGGGCGTTTCCCGTTCTCGGCGCGCTTTGGCTGGCCGCGTTGCTCTGTCATCTCCACAAACGCCGTCTCCTCCGCCGCGCCGCCGCGCCGTTTCCCGCGAAGGGATGATCCGGCCGGCGAGGCGCCCGCGGTTTGG
>JABWAM010000239.1 GCA_013360985.1 Verrucomicrobiia bacterium
AACGGAGACGGCCCCGGCTGGCTCTTCATCTTCTACCTCGTCGTCGTCACCAAGTTCTGCGACATCGGCGCCTACCTCACGGGCCGCCTCTTTGGCCGCCACCCGCTCGCGCCCAGCATCAGCCCCAAGAAAACCTGGGAGGGACTTCTCGGGGGGTTCGTGGTCGCTTTCGCCGCGAGCGTCAGCGCCTACGAATACTTGAAGCCGCGCGTCTCCGCCGTCGGCTTCGGCTACGCGGACGCAGTCCTTCTCGGAATCCTCTTGGGCGGGATGGGCGTGATCGGCGACCTCGCCGAGTCGGTCATCAAACGCCAGGCCAACGCCAAGGACTCCGGCGGCGTCCTCCCCGGCATCGGCGGCGCGCTCGACCTCATTGACAGCCTTCTCTTCACCGTCCCCGTCCTCTACGCCTGGCTCGTGCTGAAGATGGAGCTGGGCGGGTAATCAACGTTCGGCGGCGACGCGGGCAAAGCGGGAGGCGAAGTTGAGGCGGCGGACATGGAGGCGGCTTCCGAAGGGAGTTCGGGAGCTTCTGGCGGAGGCGCCGCGGTTGGAGGCCGAGCGTCGCCTTGCCTTCCATGATCCGGACGGGCATGCTTCGATGATCGCCTGCCTCGTGGTGTAACGGTAGCACAAGTGACTCTGGATCACTTTGTCATGGTTCGAATCCATGCGAGGCAGCCATTGATTTTCGCCCGCAGATTTCACCGCCGGGAAGTTGTCGCTCCTGCGGGCGCGGAGCGCGCTACGGAAAATCCTCGGGCACGCGCCCGAAGATTTTTCGTAGGAGTTTCACGCCTTCGCGAGCCGCGGGTTTCCCGGGAAACGATCTGACCTCGCGGCCCCTCTCTGAATTTTGCCTGCGCGAAGATCAGGTTGCGCGGTCATGGATGGACGGATGGGGTTTCCGCGCGGGCAATTTCTTCCCGCGCGATTTCGACCCAGCGTTCAAGACGCCAAGGTTCGCCCTGCACCGTATGCGTGTCCTTGAGGATGATCTCGGTCGGCTGCCCCTTCGCGCAGGCCAGGGTGCGCCGCAGGTCGTCGCGGATGGCGGCCTCGTTGAACCCAACGCAGACATGCGCAGGATACGGTTTGCGGCTGAAGATGTATTTCCCGTCGAGTTTTTGGGCGAGGACCTCCTGATCGGCGCTGGGCGCCACGGAGATCCGTCGGAGGCGGGGAATGTTTTTGAGGACCGCGTCGATGCGGTGTTCGAGCCCTTCGCAGCACCCGTAGCTGTTGAACCCGAACTTGTCGAGGAGCGGAACCTGATAGGGAAGCACGAACTCCTCGAACATCTTCGGCGAGATCCCCACCGTTTCCTGCGATTCGGCGAACCCCCAGCGTTCGTTGAGGCGAATCCCGACGTCATGCTCCGCGCCGTAGGGACGAAGCTCGCGCGTCGCCCCGAGGCCGCCCGACCCCACATAGTCCGCGGCATCGTTCGGCGTGAGGAGCCCCTCGTTCTCGCACATCGCGATGAAATGGAGATGTTCGTCGCGGAGGAACGCCATGATCTGGTGGACGCGCGCCGGATGTTCGCACATCGCGAACATGAGGTTTTCCAGACCGATGAGTTTCGAGGCTTCCCACGTCATGCCGAGCGTCCACCAGCAGCTCGTGCGGATCCGCGGGGTGAGAATGCCGCGAAAAAGCTCGTGGGCGGCCTCCAGATCGCGCGCGGTCGCGGCGTGATCCACGCGGATCGCGCGGAAGTTGAGCTTGGGAAGCTCCGCTTCGAGATCGGTGATCGGCGCGTGCCACACGTAGCTGCCGCGGTCGTCGCCGTACGTCATCGGGATGTCGAAACCGTAGTTGCCCACGGTCATCCGCCAGTCCACATCGAACCATGGGAGGACGAACGAATCGTCGCGGAGGCGTTCGATGGTCCAGAGCCTGGTGCGGAGCTGCCATTCCCAAAGGCGAAGGATCGGATGGCGGCAGACGAAAACGGACTCGGGAAGAATTTCGCGCCAAGAGCCTTCGGGGAAACAGAGGACGAGCGGACGACGGTTCTTTAAGGCGTTCTGTTTTTCCCAGAGCGTGCGGCGTCGTTCCATCTCGGGGAGATCGGCGTGCGCGCGAAGACGGCGGGCGAGCTCGCGGAGGATTTCGCGTTCCTGCGGCGCGGGGCGAATCAGCGGAGGCGGTGGAATGGAAGAAGGCATCGAGATCGCTCCGCGGATGCGGAGGCGCCCCACGTCTTGGGGCGAGAGTGATGGTTCGCGCTCCGGCCGTCAACCGAGAACGGCGTTCCATCAACCGCGGCGGTTGAACTCGGCCACCGCGTCGAACATCGCGACGATGTTGGCGGGCGGCACGTCGGCCATGATGTTGTGAACCTGCTGGAAGACGAACCCCCCGCCCGGGGCGAAGATTTCGAGTTGGCTGAGGACATGCCGTCGCACCTCGGCGGGCGTCCCGTGCGGGAGGATGGCGCGGGTGTCGCACCCTCCACCCCAAAAACAGAGGCGTCCGCCGAAATCGCGCTTCAAGTCGGCGGGATGCATCCCCGTGCAAGTGACCTGGACCGGATTGATCGCGTCCAGACCGGCGTCAATCAGGTCGTCGAGCAGAGGGCGCACTCCGCCGCAGCAGTGGAGCATCACCTTCACCGGGGCGAGTTCTTTCGCGCGCTTCCACAGCGCGGCATGGCGGGGCTTGAAAAACTCGCGATACATGCGCGGAGAGATCTGCGGGCCTTTCTGCATCCCGAGGTCGTCGCCGAAGAGAATCACGTCCACGTGCTTCCCGAGCGCCGCCAGATAGCGTTCGAGGTTCGCGAGATGGATCTCGACGAGCGCGTCGAGGAGGCGATGGGCGGCCTCGGGTTCGGCGCCGAGAAAAACGAAGCACTGATCGTTGCGGCAGAGGAACTGCATCCATTCAAGGAGATTCCCGCCGAAGAGCGCGATGATCGCGCGGTCGGTGCGGGCGCGAAGCGCTCTCGCGCCTTTCTCGAGAGCGGCAAGGTCCGGCGCCGAGGGTCCGGGAGGCGACGGATGCGCCCACATGCAGTCGGACATGATCTCGCGCAGGGTGGAGAGATCGTCAGGGATGCCCTCCGCGAACGGATACCAGACCTGCTCGAAGTAGAGCGACCCGGCCTTCTGGACGCCGACGGCGCGTCCGTCGGCGGAATGCAGGAACCAGTCCTCCCCTTTTTTCCGAAGGTCGCTCCAGGCGGGGACGAGGCAATCGGTTCCATCCGGAAGACGCCACTCCTTCCACCATCGGTCTTCGACGCAGAATCCGCGGCCCAGCTCGACGGTATCCCCGCCGAAGCGCGCGAGGACTTCGTCCTCGATGACGGCGAGTTGTTGGATGACATCGTAAACGCGCGGGGGGCGTTCGGGCAAGCCGAGGTGACGTC
Source organism: Verrucomicrobiia bacterium (assembly GCA_013360985.1). Lineage (GTDB taxonomy): Bacteria > Verrucomicrobiota > Verrucomicrobiia > JABWAM01 > JABWAM01 > JABWAM01. Next base: position 3,377 of record JABWAM010000239.1, read on the forward strand.
GGAGTTTTGCGTAGGCGATGGCCATGATCCCGCTCGAACGATGGCCGCCGAAATCCACGGGAACGCCGGGCGGCGGACGGTGCGCGATCGCGGCGAGGACGCGTTCCCTGGAGGTCATTCGCGGATCCTATCTGGCGATTCCGTTTCGCCGCGTCAATCTCAACCGTCCGCAGGCGAACGCTTCTCCGCGACGGATGGGCCTCCTCCCACCTGACGCAGGAATCAGAGAGAGGCCCCAAATCCACGGATCAACTCAATTTTCAGAGAGCAACCCTCCTCATCATCCATGGAGGATCGAAGGGGTGGGTTGTGTCGAGATTTCCGACTCCCCATAAGAGGGGTGCGGCGGCTCGGCCGGCGGCCTCGCCCTCCCTTTCCCCCGTCCGTGCTTGGGAAAAATCCGCTCGGTCGCGAAGCGAGGGAGGGCGCCGCCGGCGGCGGCGCCGCGGCCGCGGCTTGAGTCCAAAATGTGGCGAGGGCGTCGC
>JABWAM010000240.1 GCA_013360985.1 Verrucomicrobiia bacterium
GCCGAGCCGTCGCACCCTTCGTATGGGGAGTCTGGAATCTCGACACGACCCACCTCTCCGATCCTCCATGGATGATGAGGAGGGTTGCTCTCTGAAAATCGAACGGATCCGTGGATTTGGGAATGCCACGTTTTGCCGCAGATTTGCGGGCTTTACGGAAAGCGCCGTTTCCATAGAATCGTCGGAGCGAACCCGCGTTCCGTGCGCGCGCGGCAAGGAGGATTTGTTTCGCGGTTCGAACGGCCGTTTGATGGAGTTCGAGACGGCGACGGAGCTTGAGCGGTTCGTTCCATGACTGAGCGCACGCGACAGATTTCCAACGAGATGATCACGCAACTCCCCCTCTTCGACGCCAACGGAAGCTTCGGCAAGCCCTGCCGAACCGAGCCCGAATATCCGACGGCCGCCGCGTATCTGACGCACCTCGACCGACTCGGGGTGCAGCGCGGCCTGGTGTACTCCGTCGAGGGGAGCGAGTTTCATCCCGCCACGGGCAATCGCAAGCTCCTCGCCGAACTCGACGCCACGCCCGGCGCGCACGAACGGCTCGCGCCCGCCCTCGTGATCGGCATGCAGATGCGCCATGAGGCGGGCGCGATGGAGGAACTGAAGGCGATGATGCGGACACGCCGCATCCGCGCGCTGCGCGCTTTTCCCACTCGGATGCGCCATGCGCTCGGCCAACTCGAACCGGTGATCGAGGAACTGGCCGCCTTCGAGCCGACGCTCTTTCTCGATTCGCGCGAAGGCGTTCCCGCCCACGACCTCCTCGCGTTCGCGAACCGGTTTCCCTCCGTGCCGATGGTGTACATGCAGGGGATGTGGGGAAATCTGCCGATCATGTTCGATCTCCTGCGGCGTTGCCCCAACATCGTGATCGAGACCTCGTGGATCCACAGCCGCAACAGCATCGAACTCATGGCGCGCGAGTTCGGCGCAAAACGATTGATCTTCGGGTTGGGATACCGGTCCCACGCCGGCGCGAGCATCGCGGAATTGGCGCATCTCGACCTCGATCCCGCCGGCGTCCGCCTCCTCGCGCACGAGAACCTGGAACGCCTGCTCGGCCTGCGCCCGGGCGCGTCGGAGGAGCGGAAACCCGCCGCGCCGTTGTTCCAGCGGCTGCTCGAGGGGCGGCCGATCGAGCTGGATCTCGTGGACGCCCACGGCCACATGGGGCCGCTCGGCCGCTGGCTGCAGGGCGACGCGGAGTGGGAGGAGCAGATCCCTGATGCCGTTCGCCGCATGGACAAAATCGGGATAAAAACGATGATCGTCTCGGGGTTGCACGCAATTTTTAGCGATCCGTTGGAAGGCAACCGACTCCTTGAAGCCCGGCTCGCCGGATACGGGGAACGGTTTCGGGGCTATTTCGTGTTCAACCCGTGCTATGCCGACGAACTCGTATCGCATTTCGACGAGTTTTTCGCGCATCCGTTTTGGGTCGGTTTCAAGGTGCACACCAGTGGGTGGTGCCTGCCGGTCACCGATCCGCGGTTCGAGCCGATGTTCGCTTACGCGAATCGCCGCCGTCTTCCGATTTTGTTTCACACCTGGGATGGACCGTACGACACGCCGTCCATGTTCACGAAGATCGTCAAGCGGCATCCCGAGGCGATCTTCATCATGGGTCATTCCGGCGGGGGAACGAACGCGCGCATCCAGGCCGAGCAGCTTGCCGCCGAGAACCCGAACGTATTTCTCGAATGGTGCGGGAGTTTTACCACGCCGCGACTGTACGAGGGCACGCTGCGCCGCGTCGGCGCCGATCGCGTGCTGTTCGGCACGGACGGAATGCTCCATTCGTTCGCCTGGGAGTTGGGACGCTTCCTCTCACTCGATCTCCCCGAGGCGCAACTGCGTCCCGCACTCGGCCCGAACATGCGTCGAATCTTGGCGCTGCGCCGCTGAGGGCGTGTCCGGAAATGAAGAGGGCGGCTCGGATTTGTGAGCTTTCCGTCGGGATGCGGTTTCGGTAGAATCGACCCGTGAAAACGTCTTTTGCGGTGGAATGGAGCATGGAACAAGCCTGGTTGCCGCAACCGGAAGCGGAACTGAAGCCAGCGGTCGTGCGGGCGGGTTGGACGGACCGCACTCTCCTTGTCGAGGCGGAGTTGGACGATCTGGATGCTTTCAATCCGGTCAAGGCCTTCAACGAGGTCGCCTACACCCAGGGAGACGTCTTTGAGATCTTTGTTCGTCCCGAGGCGCAAGAAGCGTATTTTGAGATTCACATCACGCCGGAGAATCAGGTTCTCCAACTGCGCTTCGCGAACGCGGCGGCGATCGAGAAGCTGCGCGATGACGGGCTTGGGAAAGACCTGCTCGCGCCGCACAAGGTTTGGCAACCGCGAATTGCGAGCGAAACGCGCGTGGATGTCGCCCAGGCCAAATGGGTCGTCCGGGCGGAAGTCCCCTTCGCCCTGGTGCTCGAGAAAGGACCGATGAAACCCGGCGACCGTTGGCTTTGCTCCTTCTGCCGCTACGATTATACCCGCGGACGTCGGTCGCCCGTTCTCTCCTCCACGTCTCCTCACGCGAAGTGCAACTTCCATCGTCAGCAGGAGTGGCGGCCGATTATGTTCTCCGGCGCATAAGCGAGGCCCGGCGTGGCGCGCTTGCTTTCCGAGTGGTGGGGAATCCTGGCCGCGCTCGCGAGCCTCGCCCCGACCTGCGCGACGGCGCGTGCGCAGGCCGTCGCTCCGACCAACCCCCCGCCGATCTTCCAAGATTGGACACGGTCGGTTGCCGAGCGGGTGAATGATTTGGTTGGCCGCCTGACTTTGGAGGAGAAAGCGGCGCTCATGGGCGTGGAAGCGCCGGCCATCCCGCGCCTTGGCATTCCCGCCTCCAGTTGGAGAAACGAGGGCAATCGAGGAATTTGCCGGTCGGGACGCGCCACGGTGTTTCCGCAAGCCATTGCATTGGCGGCCATGTGGAATACGGAGTTGCTGCATCGGGTTGCTGTTGCGACTTCGGATGAGGCGCGCATCAAGCATCGCGAAGCGCCGACTCGGACCTATCACGGCCTGACCTACTGGGCGCCGGTCTCCGATCTCGTGCGCGATCCGCGTTGGGGTCGCGCGCAGGACACCTATGGCGAGGACCCCTTTCTGGTCTCTCGCTGCGCGGTGGCTTATGTGCGTGGCCTCCAAGGTGACGATCCCGTCTATCTGAAGATCGCCGCGACGCCGAAGCACTTTGCGGTTTATGGGCAAGAGACCGATCGCGCGTCGGTGAATCTCGAGGTCTCCGAAAAGGCGTTGTGGGAGTATTATCTTGCGCCGTTCCATGCCGCCCTCGTCGAAGGAAAGGCCGGTTCGGTGATGACCGCTTTCCCCGGAGTGAACGGCGCGCCCTGCGCCGCGAACCCGCGGCTCGTGCGGGAAATTTTGCGCGAGGAATGGGGGTTCACGGGCCCGGCGGTCACGGACCTCAATGCCGTCAGCCACCTCCACGAACGCTTCAAGCTCGCGGCGACGCTGGAGGAGGCGGTCGTCCGAGCGGTTCAGGCCGGACTCGACATTCTCGGAACCAGCGGTCCCAGGCTCACCAAACCCTTGTTGGCTGCCGTCAACAACGGGCTTCTCCGCGAGGAACAGCTCGATGAATCGCTCAAACGCAGCCTTGCCCTGCGGTTTCGCCTCGGGATGTTCGATCCGCCGGAGCGCGTGCCTTGGAATCAAATCCCCGAGTCTCGCCTCGGTTGCGAAGAGCACGTGCGGTTGGCGCGGGAGACCGCGCGGCAGGGTCTCGTGCTCCTGAAAAACGCCCCGGTGGCGGGGCGCGCGGACCCCGCGCCGCTGCTGCCGCTCGACGCGCGGCGGCTGGAGTCGCTGGCGGTCGTCG
>JABWAM010000013.1 GCA_013360985.1 Verrucomicrobiia bacterium
TCGCCAGCCGCGCTGGGCCGCGAGATCGCGGAGCGGCGACGGCGCGAAAGGGCGGTCGGGAAAGCCAACCAGCCCTCCCTCTCGCACGCCATCGAGATCCTCGTCGTAGAGATGTTCGACAAGCTTCGCTTCGAGCTCTGCCCGGATCGCCGCGTGCGCCGGCATCCCCGCGAGGTCGCGCGTTTCCAGAGGATCCGCTTCCAAATCGAAGAGCTGCCGCCGATTGCCCACGGGATACCAGATCAGCTTGTAACGATCTGTTCGGATCATCCGCGAGGCCCTGTCGCCGACATAGCATTCGCCATAGAGATGCGCGCGGCGCGTCTCGCCCACCATGGACAACCCCTCGACGCTGGACGGGATCGGAATCCCGCAGAGATCGAGCAAGGTCGGCATCACGTCGCGCAACTCGACGAGGCGCCGATCCACGCCGCGGGGCTCGACCCGACGGTCGTTCGCCGCCGGGACAAGGATCATCGGCACGCGCGCGCTCCACTCGTACATCAACGACTTCGCCCATAGGCCGTGCGTGCCGAGCATGTCGCCGTGGTCGCTCGTGAAGAGAAAAATCGTGTCGTTCAGAATCCCTTCCTCGCGCAGCGTCCCGATCAACAGGCGGAGCTGGTGGTCGAGGTACGTGCATTGCGCGTAAAACCCCATGCGCGCGAGGCGGGTGTCGCGCGCGTTGAGACGGGGGCGAAAGTTGCCGTGAAGACGAAGCGTCAAGGGCAGCTTCTCCGGCTCGCGCGCCCATTCCCCTTCAAACGGCTCGTCCACGCCGAAATCGCGGTACATGTCCAGATACGCCTCCGGCGGAACGATCGGCGGATGAGGCTGCGTATAGGAGCAATACCAGAATGACGGGCGCGTCGGATCGCGCCGCTGGATCATGCGGCACGCCCGTCGGGTGGTCCAGTGCGTCGGATGAAACCGTTCCTCCAAATGCCAGGGGCGCACCGTGTAGAGGTTGCTGCCCATTCCATGCGTGAACTCCTGTCCGGCGACGCCGTACTCGGCGAGATCTTGCTCGTAATCGTCCCGCCCCTGATCGAGCGGACGCCCCTCCTCGTGAAGGATCACGTCGTCGAACCCGATCCGACTGCGCGCGGGATGGACGTGCAATTTACCGACGGCCTGCGCCTGATAGCCGGCGTCCCGATAGGTTTGCGCGAGGGTGCGGAGATTTTCCGGAATGAGAAGGGGGCGAAACTTTCGATCCCCATGCTTGCGCGCGGTGCAGCCGGTCATCAGGTTGCGCCGGGCGGGGATGCAGACCGGCGCCTCCGAATACGCGCAAGGAAAGCGCACCCCGTTTCCGGCCAACATGTCGAGCGTCGGCGTCAGCACATGGGAATGTCCCTCGCAACCGAGGAGCGGACCGGGCCAATGATCCGCGCAAACCAAAAGGACATTGGGCCTCTTCATGCGTCCATTCTAGGTCCGCTCCGTTTCTCAACACAAGCTTCCGCCGATCCCCGAAATCCCCGCGGAAGGCATAGGGAACTCCATCTTTGCGCGAGATTTGGGACGCGCCACGGTTCTCCTTTGACCGGCGCGCGTCAACACGCCCGCTCCGCGAGGGAGCGGGGCGCTGCGGGAAACCGATCGCCGAACGGCGCGGATTTCATCCGCCTTTCCAGGCGCGCGAGACCTCGCGCGCCCAGCGGTCCGCGGCGAGGATTTCCTCGAGCGACGCATGTTCCACGAGCCGATGCCGCGCCAACGCCGATTCCACAATTCCCCAGATGTCCGGGAAACGAATCTCGCCTTTCACGAAACGATCCACGGCCACCTCGTTCGCCGCGTTGAAGACCGCGGGCGCCGTCCCTCCGCGTTCTCCCGCCTCCCGCGCGAGACGCAGCGCGGGAAAACGATCGTGGTCGGGCATTTCGAAGTCCATGCGCGCCATCTTCACGAAGTCGGCGGAGGGCAGTGTGTTCGGCAACCGTTCGGGATACGTGAGCGCGTACTGAATTGGAAGCCGCATGTTCGGCTCGCAAAGCTGCGCAAGGAGAGAGCCGTCCACGAACTCGACCAGGGAATGCACGACGCTCTGCGGATGGATGACCACCTGGACGCGCGCCATTTCGATGTCAAAAAGCCAGCGCGCCTCGATCATCTCCAGCCCCTTGTTCATCAGGGTCGCCGAGTCGAGGGTGATCTTGCTTCCCATGTTCCAGGTCGGATGCTTGAGCGCTTCCTGGAGGGTGATCCGCGCGAACTCGGCTTTGGGCTTCTTCCGAAACGGCCCTCCCGAGGCGGTCAGCCAGAGGTTGCGCACCTCGCCGCGCGGTTTCCCGTCAAGACATTGCCAGATCGCGTTGTGCTCGCTGTCCACGGGAAGAATCCGCACCCCCTTGCGCTTCGCCGCGGCGGTCACGGCTTCCCCCGCCATGACGAGGATCTCTTTGGAAGCGACCGCGATATCCTTGCCCGCCTCGATCGCCGCGAGAGCGGGACGCAACCCCGCCGTCCCGACGATCGCGATCAGGACGACATCCGCCTCCCGCATCGTCGCCAGCTCCACGAGCCCCTCCTCGCCGGCCAGGAGGCGCGTCGCGCCGTCCACCCGCGCGCGCAACGACGGAAGTTTCGCAGCGTCGAAGACGCAGACCGCCGATGGACGAAGACGGCGCGTCTGGCGCGCCAGTTCGTCGAGGTTTCCGCCCCCCGCCGCGAGGCCCACCAAACGGAGGCGGTCGGGCAAGTCCTCCACGACCTTGAGCGTGCTCTGGCCGATGGAACCCGTGGAACCAAGCAGGACGACGCGTTTCATCGCGCCGATGCTTGGGCGGGACGCTCCAAAATGCAAGCCGCCTCGTTTTCCTCCTTCATCCTTTCCTCCGCCTTCGGCATCCTCGCGGAGCATGCGCCTCCTCGACCGCCTGCTCCTTCGCGAATTCCTCGGGCCTTTCGCGGCCTGCCTGATCGCGTTTTTGCTCTGCATGGTCGTTTACGATCTTTACGACAACATCCAGGATTTTCTTCGCGCGCGGGTCTCTCTTGGCGTCATCGCGCGCTACTACGGGATGCTGATGCCCGCCTGGCTCGTCCAGATCATGCCAATCACCCTGCTGCTCGCCCTGCTTTACGTCCTCTCGAACATGTCCAAGCACGGCGAACTCACCGCGATGCGCGCCGGCGGACTCTGGCTCGGACGGCTCATGCTTCCCTTTTTCGTCCTCGGCCTGCTCGCTTCAGGAGCTGCGATGGCGGCCAGCCTCCTCTGGGCGCCCCGCGCCTTTCAATCGTCGAAAGATCTCTTCGACGAAGAGACTCGAACCGCCTCAAAACCCGAGGAGCGCGTCAAGGGCGTGACGTACCGCGATGTGCGCGGCAACCGTTTCTGGGTAGTCAGCGTCCTCGACCCGCGCGAAGAAAGGGCCTCGGACATCGAGATCGTCCAGAGCGACGACCAGAAAGGAAACCAGATCCGCATCAGCGCGGCATCCGGCGTCTATCGCAACGGATTTTGGACCTTCGAAAACGTGATTCTCTACGACTACCGCCTCCCGCCTTCGGATCCCGCCAGCCTTCGTAAGGAGGCGGCCTACGAAGCGCGGGACTTTACCGAATCCCCCAAACACCTCGTCGCGCGATCCAGAAAGCCGAAGCGCATTCCAACCGACGAACTCTGGGAAAACCTCCGCTACGCCTCCCGCCTTCCGCCGAAGCTCGCGGCCATCTATCGCTGCGAGTTCCATGGCCGCCTCGCCTATCCGCTCGCCTGCCTTGTCGTGATCTTCATCGGCGTCCCGTTCGGAGTGATCGGCCAGCGCCGCAGCGCTTTTCTCGCGGTGGTCAACGCCCTACTCGTCTTCTTCGGTTACATGCTCGCCACGCAAGTCCTCCTCGTCCTCGGCCAAAGCGGGCGCATCCCCGCCCTCGTCGCAACCTGGCTCCCCAACCTGATCTTCACCCTCGCCGGCCTCTGGCGCGGCCGCGCTCTTCAATAGACGCTCGTCGCGATCAATCCTCGGCCTTCGGCCCTCCCTCTCTCCACAGCTTTCCGAGACGCCCATATTTCCAAAACACCTCGCGCGCGCTGACCCCGGCGATCCAGAGGCCGCGCCAACCATCCATCCAGCCCGCCCTCAGGAGAAATGCGCGAAGGAAACGCAGCGGAGGACGAAACCAGCGGTCCGACCAGATATACGGACGGCCTTTCTCGAACTGATTGCGCGCCCAAAGCTCCGCGTATTTGCGGGCGCGCGCGAGATGATCCCGGCGATCCTCGAAGCTGTAATGCAAAATCTCGCTGCGCAGATATTTCACCGTCCCTTTCACCCGCACCGACTCATGGACGAGCCCTCCCTCGAAACGGCCCGCGTGACGGCGCCACGCGCGCGTCACGTAATCGGGATACCAATCTCCGTGGGTGATCCACTTGCCGAGGAAACGAACCTTTCGGCGCAGCGCGTACGCCTGCACGCTCGGATCGTCTTCCGCCAACAGCCGCCGCAAATCGGCGCGCGCCTCGACCGACAACTCCTCGTCGGCATCGAGCGAGACCACCCAACTCCCCCGCGCCTTCTCGATGGCCGAGTTCTTCTGGCGCGTGTACCCCTTCCATTCCTCCAAAAAGACGCGCGCGCCGTGTTCGGCGGCGATCTCTCTGGTCCGATCCGCGCTTCCCGAATCCACCACGATGATCTCGTCCGTCCACGCCAGGCTCTCGAGGCAGCGCGCGAGGCGCGCCTCCTCGTTCAGCGTGATGACGATCGCCGAGACGCGAGGCATGGGAGGAAAGGGGGGCGCCCCTCACGCGAGCGTCTCTTTGCGCCCCGGAAACTTTCCGCGGCGCACATCCGCCGCGAATCGCGCAAAGGCCTTCCGCATCGTCGCGCCGAGTTCCGCGTAGCGACGGGCGGCGCGCGGCGCGAGCCACGCCTGCAGCCCGAGCAGATCGCTCGTCACAAGCACCTGCCCGTCGCAGCCCGGCCCGGAGCCGATCCCAATCGTCGGAATGACGGCGCGCTCCGTGAGCCGCCGCGCCGTCGCCGAAGCGACGTATTCCAAAACGACGGCGAACGCGCCCGCCTCCTCCACGGCGCGCAGATCGGCCTCCAGGCGCACCGCTTCCTCGGAGGTCCTTCCTCGAATCTTGTACCCTCCCTCGCGCAGGACGCTCTGCGGGAGCAGACCGAGGTGCGCCATCACGGGAATGCCGGCCTCGACGATCGCGCGCACGCGGTCCGCATACTCCGCGCCCCCCTCAAGCTTGACGGCTTCGGCGCCGCCCGCGCGCACCAAACGCGTCGCGTTGCGGACGGCTTGCGCGGGGGATTCCTGGTAGGCGCCGAACGGCAAGTCCACGACGACGAGCGCCGAAGGCTTCGTCCGAGCCACCGCGGCGGCGTGGTGAATCATGTCCGCCATTCGCACGAACACCGTGCTCTCGTGCCCGAGATACGTCGTGCCGAGCGAATCGCCGACAAGAATGATCTCGATCCCCGCCTCGTCGAGGAGCCGCGCGGTGATGAAGTCCGCCGCGGTCAGCGCCACGAGACGGCGGCCGGCGGCTTTCGCCGCGCGAATCGCGGGCGCCGTGATTTTTTTGCGGGTGGGATTCAACGCAACGTTTCCTTCCATCGCCGAACGTCGCCCGAAACGGGCAGCGAATCCAGAAAGTCCTTGAGGGTGCGGTCGGCGCCGACGGGAACCCACGCGGGCTCCAACTCGCACAGCGGACGAAGGACGAAGGCGCGGGAATACATCCGGGGATGCGGCAGCAAGACCTCCCCACGATCGAGCCGCACGTCTCCGAAGAGGAGCAGGTCCATATCGAGCGGACGCGGGGCGTTGCGCGGATAAGATGCGGGACGCCCGCGCCGCCGCTCGAAGGCGCGCATCGCCGCGAACAACGCCCGCGCTTCGCCGCGAACCTCGAAGACCACGGCGGCGTTCAGAAAGGGCGGAGTCCCCGGAGCGCAGCCGACGGGATCCGTCTCATACACCGTGGACGCCCGCACCGGCCCTTCCGCCACGGCTTCGCACCACGCGAGCGCGGCGCGCAGGTGCGCCATCCGATCGCCTTCGTTCGAACCGAGCGACACCGCGGCTTTGCGCGGAGGAGAAGATGCGGCGGACATGGCCGACGCGAACGCCCTTCAAAGCGGCTGCGAGACCTGGAGCCCCAGCACGTCCGGCATGTCGTAAAGACCGGCCGGCATGCCCTCCACCCATTTCGCGGCAAGGAGCGCGCCCTTGGCGAAAATTTCTCGCGAGCAGGCGTGGTGCGAGATTCCGACAACCTCCTCCGGGCTCGCGAAGATCACCTCGTGATCTCCCACGTAACCTCCGCCCCGCACGGAATGCACCCCGATCTCGGCGTCCGTTCGCGCTCCGAGATCGCCGTAGCGACCGTGCCGCACGAGCTTCGCCGCATGCTGTCCCTTGGCTTGAGCCACGAGTTCCGCGAGACGCGCCGCCGTGCCGCTCGGCGCATCCTTCTTCATGCGATGATGTTTTTCGATGATCTCCACGTCGAAATGTTCTTTGAGAACCGACGCGGCCACTTGAGTCAGGATGAAGAGGAGGTTCACGCCAACGCTCATGTTCGGCGCGAGCACGATCGGAATATTCTTCGCGGCGGCGGCAATCGCGCCGCGTTCGGCATAGGTGAACCCCGTGGTCCCGATGACCATCGGACAGCCCTTCGCGACGGCGGCCTCCGCGAACGCCGGCGTCGCCAGGTGCGACGAGAAATCCACGATCACCACCCCGCGCTGGAGATGCGGCGCCAACGGCTCGTCCCGATCCACGGCGGCGACCATTTCGAAACGGGCGTCGCCCTTGACGCACTGCTGGATGGCCTGCCCCATGCGGCCCTTGGCTCCGGTAACGGCGATTCGTGTGATCATCGAAAGAGGCGATTGACGTCCTCTTTTGTAGGTCTCCGCGCCGCGAATGACAACGCCGAACTGGAATCCCAGCCGGCTGTTGAAACCTCGGCAGGTCGCGTTGCCGCCGCGCTTGGCCATCCGTCGAAATGGACGAACGCGGAACCTCTTCCCGAAATCCGGTCGAGGGTGGATCATCTGCAACGTTGTGAAATGGGCGGGCGCGTGGCATTCTGCCTCCCCTTTTCTCCGGACTCCCGCCGCCCTCTCGCGGAGGGAGGGAGTCCCTCCTCCTTCGATCCCCGTGATCCAACGCCCCCGCAATCTCGATTGGAAACGCGCCGCCGCGATCCTCTATGGAGACTGGGGCACCTCGAAGGCCTACGTCATCGGCCTCGCCTTTGTCGCCGCCGGCTTCTCTTCGCTACCGATCATCCTCGCCGTCTGCGCCCTCACCGCGATCGTCGCCGTCAACTACGGGGTCATTTGCGTCCACTACCCCGATGGAGGCGGGGTGTACTCCTCGGCCCGTTCCCAGAGCCGGCTCCTCGCCGTGATCGGCGCCCTGCTCCTCGTCGCCGACCTGACCGTTACCGCCGCGCTCAGCGCGTGGACCGGCCTCAGTTATCTCGGGCTCGAACCTCGTTTCATCCCATGGGCCGCGATGCTGCTGGTGGGAGTCCTCGGCGTGCTCAACCTCGCCGGCCCGAAGCACAGCGGAAGCCTCGCCGCCCTCCTCGCCGCCCCGACGGTCTTCATTCTCGCCGCCATCGCCGCCTTCGCCATCCCGCACCTGACCTTGGCCCACCTGCATCCTCTCAAGGCGGGCTTCGGACACAACTGGGTCGCCTTCGTCGGCGTCATCCTCGCGCTCAGCGGCGTCGAAGCCATCGCGAATCTCACCGGCGTGATGCAGGCCGACCCCGGCTCGCCGCTGGAACGCCCTTCGGTGCGCCGCACCTCGCGCCTCGCGATTTCCGTGGTCGCCGCCGAGGTCGCCCTCGGCACGGCGCTCTTCGGCTGGATCATGCTCTCCCTTCCCGAGTCCTTCAGCGCCCAACTCCTCGCCCGCAAGGAGGACATGCTTCGCTTTCTGGGAGAGCAGTACGCCGCCATGGCCTTCGGAGACCGATTTGGCGCGGGGTTCGGCATCGCCGTCGGCCTCGTGGTCGGACTTCTCCTCATCAGCGCGGTGAACACCGCCATCGTCGCGTTGATCGGCCTTTTCTACATGATGGCGCGCGACAAAGAGATGCCGCGCGCGTTCGCCCGCCTCAACCGGCACGGCGTGCCCTGGCTCCCCCTTCTCGTGGCCGTCGCCGTGCCGATCGTCGTCCTCCTCTGCGTGCGCGACTTCGAGGCGCTCGCCGGCCTCTATGCCATCGGCGTGGTAGGCGCAATCACCGTCAACCTCGGCTCCTGCGCGTTCAACGCGAAACTGAATCTCGCCTGGCCCGTGCGCGCGTTGATGGGCCTCACTTTTCTCGTGCTTCTCGCCATCGAGATCACCATCGCCAAGACGAAGCCCGACGCCCTCTTCTTCGCCTGCTGCGTCCTCGGCGTCGGGCTCGCCGTGCGCGCGTGGGCGCAAAAGCGCGCCGGCCTCGCCACCGTCGTGATTTCGCGCGCGCTGCCCGGCGCAATTCCCGAGGCGTCTTCTCCCCTCGACCCTCGCCTGCATGAAGGCCAACGCATCCTCGTCGCCGTGCGCGGACTCAACCCCGTCCTCCGCTTCGCGATGGAGGAAGCCCGCCTCCGTCGCGCCTCTCTTTATGTCCTCTACATCCGTGAAATCGCCGTCTCTCTCCCGGTCAACCCGTCCGACGGCCACGCGGCGGATTGGAAGGAGGATCCCGCCGCCGCCGCGATCATGTGCCGCGCGCTCGAACTCGCCCAACGCAATGAGGTGACGGCGATCCCTCTCTATGCCGTCAGCAACACCCCTCCCGCCACCATCGTGGACCTCGCCGCCACGCTCGGCATTGATATCCTGATGCTCGGCGCGTCCCATCGCCGTTTCCTCACCAACCTCCTCAAAGGCGACGTCACCGCCGAAGTCGCTCGAAGCCTTCCGGAAAACATCCAACTCGTCATTCATGGCTGATCTTCGCCGACGCCACGCCCCTCTCTCATGAGCGCGGACTATCACGTGTACAACGGTCAATCGCAGACGCCCTACGACGCCGTGGCGATCCGCGGTCTGGTCGCCGCCGGACGCCTCACGCGCGACACCTGGGTTTTTCATGAGGGAGAAACCGAAGGCTGGACTCGCGCCGAAGAGGTCCCGAGCTTGCGCCCGTTTTTCGCCATCGCCAACGCGGGACGCGCCGTCCAGAAACCGAAGGCCTTTGCGGAACAACTCGATGAAGCGCGAACCGCCTCGGTCCTCGCTCCTCCGAAGCCGCTGGCGACCACCGAACTCGCGCCGCCGGAAGCCGACGATCAGATCCGCCGGATGGAAACGCAACTTCCCAACGCCCCGCTCTCCGATCTCCGTCATCCTCACGAATCGATCCGCATGCCGCCGCCCGCGCCGATCCCCACGCCCGGCCGCTGGCTTTCCGTGCTGCAACGTCTCTTCGGCCGAAAGCCGTCGTCGTGACGCGCGCGGCGGACGGGAAGGCTGCCCGCCAATTCCGAATTCCGATGGCGGCGGCGTCTCATGGATTGACGCGCAGGGTGAACCGCTGCGTCGCTTGATCGCCCTTATCGCCGAGGACGGCGTTCACCGCGATCTCGAAGGCGCCGGCGGCGTTGGGCGTTCCGCTCAAAAGACCGCTCTTCGCGTCCATTTTTAGCCAGTCCGGTCCCTGGGCCAGTGTGTAAACCGGTTGTTCGGCGTCCCAGAACGCGACGGTATAACCTTTATGACTGCGCAGGTCGCCGATCGAGGCGAGGCTCTGGACCTGATACCGATACGGCTGCCCGACGACGCCTGCCGCGACCGGCTCGCTGAAAATGAACGGCCTCGGCGCGGCGAGAAATTCCGAGGCGCCGCTGCGCCAGCCTTTGGCGTCCACGGCTACCACCCGGTAGAAGGCGCGCGTGGGACGGAAGGTCGCCTCCGCGCGCTCGACCGTCTGCAGAAAATTGGCTTCGAAACGCGTCACGAGGGCGCCGGGAAACAAGCCGGCGCTTTTCTGGTTGCCAGTGTAGGCCAGATACGGCTCGCGTTGGACGGTGAAACCCTTCTCGTTGCTGGCGTAGATCTCGTAGCGGACCGGCGATTGCCCATCGGGATGGGCGTCCCATGCCAGCGTCAAGGAACGTTCGTCCCGGGCCGACCAGCGGAGGTTTCGCGGCACGCCCGGCGCGTCGGGCGTGAAACTCCAGATCTTGCTCCAGGGGCTCCACACGCCCTTGGCATTGAGGGCGCGCACGCGCCAATAGTACGGCTGACCTGGGTTCAACAGGCCGATGCGGGGCGTCGTGTAGACCTGGAGTTTTTCGTCCGCAGTGTTGCTGCTGAGCTTATGGAAATTGGGCGAAAGCGGCCAAGGCAGATCGGGGCGGTCGCCGAGTTGAAACTCGTAATCCACGATGGCGTTTCCGTCCGGATCTTCGGCGGGTTTCCATTCGAAAACCACCTGCGTGCCTTCGACATGCGCCGCATCGGCGGGGTGGACGGGCGCGGCCACGGCCTTCGGCGGTTGCGCGGCGGAACTCTCGATCCAGTGAAAGGAGACCTGCGCCACGCGCGGACCGGTCGTCTGATCGCGATACGCGATTTTGTTTTCGCCCAACTCGAGTTCCGGTAGGCTGAGCGGCGCCATCTGGAGAACGTTTTCGATAGTGAGCGCCTTGAGCCCCATCCGCTCGGGATTCGCTCCGGCGAGAAGTGTCAGGCGCAGCAAGTAACTGTACCGGGCCGCCTCATCGCGCGGACGACCCCGGATCTGGTGGGGAAACCACGGATCGAGATCGGCGGTCATGACGCCATTCGCGGAACCCTCTTTGGCCCAGTTCTCGACCTTCGTCCAGGTTTTCCCGTCGTCGAAGGAGAGGGAGAGTTCCGTGCGATCCGTCTCGCCGAGCGCGATCTCGGCGCGCGCCGACCCGCCGACGAGAACATACGGCGCGGCGATCTTCCAGACGACATGCCCGGGCGCGCCGGCGGCGGAGGGGCGCACGGCCGGTTCGCCGGGACGCGTTCCCCAACTGACGCCCTCTTGGGAATGCACGCGCCGCGCCGCGGCGCTGTGGAGCGGCGGCGTGTAGATCCAACGCCCGTTATAGACGAGGCGGCCCGCCGCCGCGCTAACGATGTTTCGCAGGTCGCCGGAACCATGGGCGTAAAACTTCCGTCCTTCCTTGCGCGCGAAGCCCCATTCCAGCGCTTCACCGGGACGGAGCGTCAGGTCCATCGTGTGCTTGATCTTCGAGGAATACTGCCCGCCGCGCCGCCCCTCGTAGAAGTAGGCGCTGGCGCAAAATTCGTCGAGGAAAGGGTCGTCCGGGAAGTTGACGCTATAGGAATGAACGCGTTTCACGAGATCGTGATCGTGCGCGACGTCCTCGTCGCCGGCGATCGTTCGATTGTCCGGCAGCAGAAAATACATGCTCTGATCGCTGTCCAGAAGATGCCAGCGCTCGTCGTAAAACACCTCCGGCGCGACGTGCCCGGCCGGATAGCCGTAGCGCACCTTCAGCCCCGCCGTCCGATAAAGATCCATTGTGATCGTGCCATCGTTGTTGCAGATGCTGTAGCCGTAGACGTTCAGCATCTTGACGGGATCGTCGTTCTCGCGGGAGAACGTGCTCGCGTGGAAACGGTTCTGGATATAGTAATGATAGATTGCCCGCGCCTTGTCGGCATCGTTCGTCGGGTTGCCGTACGCCCGCAGCGCCGAATCCACGAGGTCCTGGACCGTTCCCCACTGCCGTTTCCCGTTGACACTCAGCCGCGGATTGACGAGATCGGTCTCGCCGAGGTTCTCGATTCGGACCCGACGCATCGGCTGGAAATTCTGCGCCCAGGCGGCATATCCCCGGGGGCTCCGCGTGCTCGGCCCATCCAGCGCGCCGCCCATGCGGATCGAGTATTCGAAGGACGGTTCGGTGACGCGTTTCACGTCTTCGCGCGGCGTGGCGTTCGCCTCCGGGATCGGCTGGACGCCGGCGCTGAGTCCGGAAAATTGACGCCGCCAGGCCTCCTTCTTCGCCAAAGGATCCGGCGTCTCGGCGGAAAGCGCGAGCGCCGTCAGTAGGAGCAGCATCGAGCCGCGCGCGCGCGCGCGGCGGACGGAATTTCGCGCCGGCGATTTTCGATCGCGGCGCGCGCGAAAAATTTGCAAAAAACGATGCATCTCGGGTTTCCTTTCGTCGTTCACCGGGCGGGATTGTCCTCGTTGGCGTTCGGAAGCTCCGGCTCCGGCTCCTCCGCCGGCGGCGCCTTCGGCGATCCCGACAGCGTCGCCCCCGTCGCGCTCAGTTCCGCCAAATCGCGCGCCATGACCTCCTGCACCTCGTGTGCCGTGGGGATTTCTCCGGGCGTTTCCCAATCGCGGGTCTCGACCTTCAGGAGCGCCGCGCGCTCCTTGAGGAACCGGTTGAACGGCATGCTGTGCACCATGTGCGTGTTCGTCAGGCGGCGCGTCCAGGTCGCCCACGCGATCAGGCGCCGGCGCGCCTTCTCCTCGCCGTAGCGCTCCGTCCATCCGGCGACGTCTCGCTCGGCGCGTCCCACGCGCAGCGGCAGGTAGAGATTGAGGAAGTGCGCGTACATCCGCAGCCGATCCACCCGGTCGCGGAACACGGGCTGATCTTTGACCTGATCGGCGGCGCGCTGAAGATCCTCGCATGTCGCGCGCAGCATGTCGCGCGGTTCACCGCTCGCCCAACCCCAGCGCGCGCCTTCCCAGCGGCGATAAACCCGCTGGACCGCCTCAGCGGCCGGGCCAAACGCCGCGCGCATCAACTCCTCCTCGATGCGGCGCGCGTCCTCGCGGACGTTCCACAACAGCCGGGCAATGACGTAATAGCCGACGCCGTTCGGCCCGAAATCATTCGAGATCTCGCTGCTGAGCGAGCGCACCCCTTCGGCGTGAACCATCCGCAGCTCTTCCTGCACCTTCTCCAGGCGCGCCGCCGCCGAACGACCGGGGCGTTCCCAGGCCCATTGCAGCACGTCGTAATACGCGTAAACGCCGAGCCGCTTCGCCTTCTTCGAGAACGCGCGAATCTGCTCGGCCAACGACAACGGCGTGAAACGGTAGGCCGTCGTGATCTCGACATACACATTCGGCTCGAGATCGAACGACGGCGGATGCGCGTACGCCGTGTAGGCCAGCACGCCGACCGACTTGTCGGGATGGGCGCGTCCCACGGCGCGCGCGACCTCGTTGGCGAAATGGAACACCTCTTCCGACGCCACCGACACCTCCGCTCCCTGGGCCGTCCTGCCGAACAGCGTGCGGTGCGGCGGAAAGAGGAACGTCTCCGCGGCATGCGCCTGCTTCAACGTGAGCGGACAGCCGCAAAAGCCGCTCCCGTCGGGCGGCGAGACGCTGACCATCCTCTGCTCGGGATGTCGCGTGAAGACATCGAGCGCATACGCGCTTCCGCGCGCGATCACCTCGGGATGCGCGTAGCACGGCTTGCCCTTCTGGCGTTCCCCTTTGGAGAGCGCGAACCATTCGGGATGCGCCGCAAGCACGGCCTTGCGATCGGGCCGGGTCGAGCCTTCGGGCTTGTCCAGGCCGAACCAGGTATGGCTGACCTGGATGGGGTACGGCTCGGCGATCCGGTTGCGCCGCTGCCAGTCGGCGAAATCCCGGCGGATCTCCGGCGTGCGCATGCCCCAGGCGATCCAGAGCCGGCGTTGCATTGGAAAATCCGGTGCGGCGGACATCTCCAAGGTCACGTTCAGCGAGGGCTTGGAGGGCGCCATCGTCCACAGGTCGCCGGGGTAATACCAGCGGCAGCCCAGCTCGTGCAGGAAGGTGTAGATCGCGTGGGACACCCCCCGCGCGTCGCCGCCGGCCAAGAGCAAACTTCCCGAAGGCGCGCTCCGGATCTGACACGCTTGCGGGGCGAGCGGTTGGTCAACGCCCAGCGGCTGAAGATCGGACGCCAAACCGAGATAGATCGCCGGCGACGATTGCGCCGGCAGCGTTTGGCGTGTGCTGACCGAAAACGGTTGTCCCACGATCTTTGCGAGATGCGACGCGAGATCGTTGAGCGACGGCGCGGTCCACGGCGCTTGGCTGAGTTCGCCCTTCGGATCGAGCAGAACGATCGGCAGCAGAGGGCGCCCCTCCCGGGCCAACTCCGCTCCGGCGCGAACCGTCACGGCTCCGGCCAGACACACGCCGAGCAGGAGCGCCGCGAAAGCCAAGCGTCGTTCTCTCGCGCGCCCCGGCGAAACGGATCGCCGGCGGGCCGCGCGCGAAATCAAAACTCTCCCGAGAGCCATACGAAACGGAACGTCTTGCTGGTGAGATGCCCGGCGACCTCGGACATTTTCACCGAGGCAACCCGCCCGTCCAAAAACGCGTAGTTGGACGCGTGGCCTTTATGGCGATTGGCCATGAGCGTGTGCTGGTCCAATCCAAGATTGACGTCGAAAGTGTATCCGCTGAACTCCTCGAATCCGTGGCCGTTCTTGGCGTAATCATCGGTCCATCCGGGAGGAAACCACGTTTCGCCAAGGATGCAGGTAATCTCCGGCTTGGGAAACTCGTTGACCTGATTGAGCTTCGGATAGTTGACACTGTTGTTGACGATGGGCGCCAAATAGGTCGGCTTGCGCGGCCCCCAGTTGAATCCGTATTGCGACCAGCGATCGCTGGACGAGGTGCTCAAGGATTTGTTTTTCGGCGCGGAGGGACACTGGAGAACCTGCTTGTTGCCGTTGAGATACGGCAGAAACAGCGGAATTAAATCCTGTTTGGTGGCTGTGCCGCCTTCGACCTTATAGCGTCCAGGAAGCCAATCGTTGTTGTCGCTGAGGTAGAGGCGCACGGCAAGGCTCACCTGGCGCAGGTTCCCCATGCAGGCGGTCTGCCGCGCCGTCTCGCGCGCGCCGCGCAACGCCGGCAGAAGCAACGCCGCGAGAATCGCGATGATCGCGACGACCACAAGCAGCTCCACGAGCGTGAAGCCCGGCCGACGGACAAGAGACGTGTTGCGAACGGGAGAAAAACGCTGGAGAAAAGAGGTCACGCGTTCTGTCCGCGATTCTTCCGGAATCGCAGCAGCGTCAGAGTGGTCGCCGCCAGCGCGAGCGCCCCCAGCACGGACGGCTCGGGAATGGCATCAATCAGCACCAGCGACAAGATGGGGCGGTAGGAGGAGGTGGTATTGTCTGCCATACTCATCCCCCAGCCCGATTGAGAGCCGCTGCCTCCAGGATTCTGATCGGGATTCAACCGGAGGAACACATACGACCCGCCCGAATATCCCGCGTTGGTCGTGTAGAAGCTCTGGAGATAGATGGCCAGATTGGTCGTGCCGCCCGAATTCAGACTCGTGTTGGTCACCGAGACGCCCCCCGCCACGCTGCCTTCCGTGAACCAATCATTCTGAAGCTTGACGCGCGACGGACTCGGGTTGGTATCCGTATTGTCGTGAAGATAGCTGGCGATGGGAGTCGTGCTGCTCTGGATCCCGATCCCCCACAGATCCACATGAAACGGCGGCGCGGAAGTGGAGAGGAGTCCGTAGCTGAGATTGGCTCGCGCAATCAGCGTGGCGCTCTCGATCATCGAAGTCGAGCCGATCGCCGGCAGTTCGAACACATACACGACATTCTGATAAGAGCCTGGGCTGTTCTGACCAAGGATACTGTTCTGCTCCGTAGCTCCTCCTGTCGTTCCGCTACTGCGAATACGATAATCCGCGGGATCTCCGGTAATGACATTGGTCGTTGCCGCGAAGGCGATCCCAGGCAGCGCCAGGGCGAGGCCTGCCGCCAGGCGCGTCGCGCGCCGCCGTCCTTTTCCTGCGGAGGTTGCCGACGGATCCGCGCGTCTTCCGTGCGTTATCATGACTCTTGGTTACGGCGTCGACGGACGAAGCGCCAGCTTTCATTTCTGCGCTTTTTTCGAGCGCAGCCCCCCTCTTCTCTCTCCGCCGCCGTTCCTTCGATTCGTCGGCGGCCGGGAAGACCGCCTGCCAATTCCCAATTCCGAGGGCGGCCCCAAGGGTCGCCCTCCGATTTCGCCGGCGGCGCCGAACCTCAATTTTTCGAAGCGCCGCGCGGTCGGACGACTTCGAGAGGGATCAGCTTCTTGAGTCGAGGGACCGCGCCGCGCTGGAAATACTCGAGCGCGGCGCGCACGACGACCCGGGCAAAGGCTTCGACGGGAAAGGGATAAAACATCGGCGGCGGCACGACGCGCACGGAATGCCACATGGCGTTGATGACGACCACCTCGACCTGTTCCGGCACCTTCACGCCGCGTTCGAGCAACGCGGAGATCAGCATCGTGGCCGAGATCGGGAAGAGGGCCAGAACGCCCAGGCGTCCATGGATGTGGGCGGCGAAACGGCGCGCGGCGGCCTGCTGCGGATCGAGGCGAAACGGCAAACGCGCCAGTTCCCCGAGGACCGGCGGCGCCGATTCGGCGCAGACGCGCAAGAAAAGGCGCTCGGTCGGGGTGACGTCCGCATGCCGCCCCGAGACGAGACAGAGATGAGTGAACCCGCGTCCGACCAGTTCCCGGATCCCGTGGCGGAGAGCGCCTTCGGCGTCGTTCCAGATATAGGGAAGCGTGATGCCCGGCGCCGGCAATTGAATTAACAGCGCGCTGCGGCGGAAGGATGCAAACAGCCGCTGTTCCTTTTCCCGGAAATCCGTGAGCAGCAGCATCTCGTTCGGCTGCTCGCCGGCGGCCTGGATCGCGCGCAAGCGACGCGCGTCGCAGCGTTCGTCGGTGAAGTGAATGTCGAACTCCCGAAGCCGCTCGGAGATCGCCGCGAAGACCTCCATCCAGATCGAGCGCCCCTGGATCCGACGGCCGACATACAGCCAGCGGACCCTCTTCACGCGCGGCGCGGAGGGTTTCGCGCGCGGCGCGGCGGCGAGACGCACGCCCCTTCGGGATTGTACGATGAGGAGGCGGTCGGCTTCGAGGATCCGGAGCGCCTGCTGCAGGGTGACATGACCAACCCCCAAGCGCGCGCTCCATTCGCGGATGCCCGGCAGCGGCTCCTTCAGTTCGCCGCGGCGGAGGCTGTCGCGGAGAAAACTCGCCAACTGCTCCGCCCGGGTGCGCAGAAAGTTCATCGAGCGAAGAGGCGGCGCGCGCCGTCGAGAAAAGCCCCTCTCCCGGCCGCGGCGCTCCGCGAACGCGGGTCAGGACGACCGCCGTCGTCGGCGCAAAGCGATCGCGCCCAGGGCTAGCAACACCAGGCTTCCCGGTTCGGGGATCGCGACCGGCGCCAAGAAGCCGCCGCCGTTCAGACTGTAGGTCTGCTGGGCAAGGTCGGGGTTGAGCGCGCTGTCGTAATACACGGTAAAGTCGGAGATCAAAGCGTTCGTGGCGAGGGCGCTGATCGTTCGCACATAGAGCGCCGTGCTCGACTGGCTGGCGAACGCCCCGAGGACCAGACGATTGCTGCTGCTGAACCCGCTCAGATCGAGCGCGCCGATCGCGAAGTTGTTGGAGAATCCGGAGAAGGCGGCGCCAAGATCCAGCCCCGCCCAGAGCAGGCTCTGCGTCAGTACGGAAGCCGACGCCGGCGCGAACTTGAGCGCGCCGTCGAACGCGAACGCGCCGGCGTTCGCCGCCAACACCGCGTTGGTGACGCCCGCGGCGCCGCGGACTTCGACCGTTCCCAGGCTTCCGACCGAAAAAGCGCTCGTGTTCGTGAACAGGGTCAGGGTGTCCGCCACGAGTTTTCCGCCGCTCTGCGTATAAGAGGCGGCGCCGTCGCCCACGCGCACGACGCCGGTGGCCGACGCGTTGGTCGCGGCGACCATCCCTCCCGATTGCTCGTAGAACCCGACGCCGTTCACTCCGATCCGGATCGCGTTGTCGGAAACGATCCATCCGCCGACAACCTTCAGCGCGCCCGTGGCCTCGTTGAAGCTGCCGACCAAAAGGCGCCCCGTGTTGCCGCCGGTGTTGACGAGCGAATTCGTGCCGCCCTGGACGACCAGTTCGCCAAAGCCGCTCGCCGAACTGCCGAGATCAATGTTGTTGTGAACGATCCACGTCGCGCCGCGGTTCGTGATCACTCCATAGGAAACATTTCCCCCGAGATAGCTTGGATCCGAACTGAAGATCGTTCCGCCCACCATCTCCACGCCGCCCGTGGCCGGGGTCGTTCCCACGCCGAGATGAAAACCTCGGATGCGGTTGGTTTCCGCCAAGCCCGCGTTCTGGATGGACATGAACCCCACGTCGTCCGCGTAGACGGCAAGCGCGACCTGATCGAGATGCAGAAGCGTATTGCTCACGAGCAACATCCCGCGGTCGCGGTTGCCCAACCCAGAGCCGATCTGCGTCCACGCGTTCCCGGTCGCGTTGGTGGCAACGAGCGCGCCGCCGGACAGGGTCATCCGCGCAGAAACAGTTTCCCCCCGGAGCACCAGGGCGTTGTATCCGAAGGGCGTTCCGACGATCTCCAGCTTCGCCCCGCTGCCGCTCATCTCGACGCGTCCGCGGTTGAGCGTCAAGTTCGAGGAGATCGTCAGCGTGGAATCTTGGATCGAAAGAAGCCCCGACTGGTTCACCTGGACCCCCAGGTTCTGCGCGACCGGCGCTGGCGCGCTGACGAGGGATAAGGTCTGAGTCGTCGCGGTGACGCCGACGAGGCCAAGCACCAAACCGCGGTTGGTCAACGTGGAAGGATCGGTTCCCGCGCCGAGGCTTACCGTATAAGAAGACGCCGTATTGGTGATCCAGAGCGCATCCGTCGCGGAGGGCGCGACGCCGAGGCTCCACTTCGCCGCGGTATCCCACGCCGCCGATCCGCCGAGCCAGAGGTTTGTCGTGCTCTGGGCGCACAGCGACGCCGTCAGCAGCCCCCAACATCCCGCGCCGACCGCCCAAGCCCGAACCCGCGACGGACCGCGCGCGCGCCTTCCCATGGATCGGAACGACATCATGCGAACCTCATGCCGCGAAAGTTGGAGGATGTCAATCGGATCCCCGCGGCCCAAATCCCCGCGTCAGGCGTGGAGGGGTCCATCCTCGGTCGGAGAACATGCGACGCCCTCGCAACATTTTGGACTCCAGCCGCTGCGGCGGCGTCGCCGTCAGCGGCGCCCTCCCTCGCTTCGCGACCGAGCGGATTTTC
>JABWAM010000241.1 GCA_013360985.1 Verrucomicrobiia bacterium
CGCGCCGCTCAACGGAACGGCGAGATGAACGCCAAGCCAGGCGAGCGCCAGGCGTAGCAATGCCCCGGCCGCGCTCCCGATGCCGAGCGCGCTGAACCACTGGCGCGCCGTCGCCAACGGGATCGCCAGGCTGAAGACCATCCCGCAGGCGCTGGCGAGGATCGTGACGATCACCGCCGTGAAATTGTCCGTGCGCAGCCACCATCCGAAGACCGGGGTCAGCGTCAGGGCGATCGCCGCCCCGAACGCCGCGGCCGCCGAGGCGGCGACGAGGAGCGCGCGCCATTCGAGGTCGGCTTCGGCGGCGCGTCCGGCGTTCACCTTTTCCGCCCATTGGCGTTGAAGCAGGCTCCCATAAATTCCTGCGGGCAACGCGAGCAGGCCGCCGAAGGCGAGCAGGGAGTTCATCAGGCCGAAGTCGGCGACCGAGAGGGCGCGCGCCATTAACGCCTGAAAGACGTACCCGATCGCCGCGCCCAGGTTGTTGAGCGCCAGCAGGAGCAGGCTCGCGGAAAAGAGGCCTCGCGCGCGCATTTGCATCAAAGATCAGTTATCCCTGTCGGATCCCGGAGCGCGAGCGGAATCCTTCGAGAGGCGGAGGGGCTTGCCCGTGAGGATCTCCCACGCGGGCACGGCCGAGGCGAACAGGGCGCGACCGAAGAGCGAACGCTCCGCGAACGCGCGATGGAGCGGCCCAAACCCGCTGAGCCCGCCCGACACGACCAGGAATCCGGCAAGCGCGAGACAGCGAAAAGCGCCCAGGCTCATTCCCAGCGTCCGCTTCCGCCCCTCCGGACAAAGCCTTTCGGCGCGCGCGGCGAGCTTCGCGCGGAAGAGGCGCACGAGGAGGAACGCTACGATGACGATCCCCGGCGCGCCGAGAAAGCCGAGCGTGCTGCCCGTCGTGCGCCCCGCCAACGCGAGGATCCGCGCGGAATGCAGCACGAGCCCCGAGCCGGTGAAGATCGCGACCGCAACCGCAAGGAGGCGAGGGGCCTCGCGCGCGAAGCCTTCGCGCCAACCGCGGCGCGCACCCCAGAGAAAATAGAGCGCGACCGCGACGTCAACCGAGTTCCATTTCATCGTGGACCAAGGTTTTCCCGCGTCGCCATCGTTCGCCTCCTATCCGCGCCGAGAGGTCTGCTCCCTGTTCACGGCGTTCATGTCACGTCGGTGCGGGGAGAGGCTGTCGCGGGATCAGAACATCCGACGGACGCGATCCAGAAAGGCGCGGCGCCGGGGATAAGCGTCCTCTCCGCATGCCTTGGCGAACTCCTCGAGTTTGCGCCGCTGATCGTGGTTGAGACGGTGCGGGACTTCCACATGGACGCGCACGTGAAGATCGCCGAAGCTGGCGCCATCGAGCGCTTTGGCGCCCCGTCCCCGCAAGCGAAATCCGGTCCCGCTTTGCGTGCCGGCGGGAACCTTGACGCGCGTGGTCCCCTCGAGCGTGGGAACCTCCATCTCTCCGCCGAGCGAGGCCATCGCGAAGGTGATCGGGATCTCGCAGGCGATGTCTTCCCCGTCGCGCGTGAAGATCTCGTGTTCGTCCACGTGGAGCACGACATAGAGGTCGCCGGGCGGTCCGCCGCGAGGGCCGTGATCCCCGTTGTTGGAGGAGCGGAGGCGCATCCCGTTCTCGACGCCGCCGGGGACGCGAATTTTGATCTGGGCAGTTTTTTCCTGGAGGCCGGCGCCGCGACAGGCGCGGCAGGGGCGTTCGATCACCTGCCCGCTGCCGCGGCAGCGCGGACAGGTCTGGCTGACCATAAAGAACCCGCGCGACATGCCGACTTGGCCGCGGCCGCCGCATTGGGCGCAGCGTGTCGTGCTCGATCCGGCGGCGGCGCCGCTTCCCTTGCATTCGCCGCAGGCCTCATGCCGTCGGATCGCGACCTCTTTCTCAACGCCGAAACAGGCCTCTTTGAACGTGATGCGGAGATCGTAGCGAAGGTCGTTGCCGCTTTGGACATGTTCGCGGCTTTCGCCGCCCGCTCCGCCAAACAGGTCGCCGAACGAGAATCCGCCGGCGCCGCCGAAAAACTGCTGAAAGATATCCATCGGATCGTGGAACCCGCCGCCCGGCGCGCCACGCCCTGCGTTGGAGAAGGCGGCGTGCCCGAAGCGGTCGTAGGCGGCGCGCTTCTCGCGATCCGAAAGGGCTTCGTACGCTTCCGAAGCTTCCTTGAACTTTTCCTCGGCGGCCTTATCGCCCTGATTGCGGTCGGGATGATATTTGAGGGCCATCTTGCGATAGGCCTTCTTGATCTCTTCCTCGGTCGCTCCGCGGGAAACCCCGAGGACTTCATAGTAATCGCGCTTGGCCATGCGAAGAGATGCCGAGGTTGTCGAACGCGGGAGGCGGACAGCAAAATTTCCGCGGTCAGATCTCCCCGCTTTCGTCCCGCCGATCCGCCGCCGGCGCCGCCTTCCCCTCCGCGGGCGAACCCTGGCTCGGCCCTTTCGAAACGATGACGCGCGTGGCGCGGAGCACGCGATCGTGGAGGCGATAGCCCTTGCGGAGCTGTTGAATGACCTGTCCCTCGGGCGCTTCGGATTCCTGCTGAGCCACGGCCTCGTGGCGGGAGGGATCGAACGGCTCGCCGACCGCCTCGATTTCGGTGACCCCTTGGGCGCGGAGCGCGTCGTGAAATTGGGAGTGGACGAGCCGCATGCCGTCGAGCAGCGCCTCGAGCGAAGGGGATTGTCGCGCGGCGTCCAGCCCCATCTCGAAGTGATCCAGAGGCGTCAGGAGCGCGGAAAGGAGCCGTTCGTTGGCCGACTTGATCCAGTCCTGTTTTTCGCGCGCCATGCGCTTGCGGAAATTGTCGAGGTCGGCTTGGACGCGCAGCAGGCGATCCCAATGTTCCGCGGCCTTCGCGGCCTCCGCGCGGAGGCGATCGAGTTCGGCCCGCGGAAGAGCGACCGATTCGGGCTCTCCCTCGGATTCCGGCGCGTCCGCGGCGCGTTCCAAGGCGATTTCGGCGGCGGACTTCAGTCCGTCGCCTTCGGGGTTGGGATGGAGTTTGCGGGAAAATTTCATTCTCAAAAATTATCGAAACGTCGCGCAGAACGCGCGATGGCCCTGTCTCCCATAATCCGATTCCCGCGCGCGTTCAAGCGCGATTGGCCGCCGCGGCTCACGGCGAGGGTGGCGGCGCCTGTCCAAGCTCCTCTTCGATCAAGGCGATGACGTCGCGGAATTTGATTGCGTTGTCCGGCGCGGCCGCGGTGAGCGCGCGGTGCGCCTCAAGCACCTCGCGGGCCTTCTCCGGGCCCGAAGGCGCGGGGCCTTCGAGCGGACGCATCTCCTCGGCGGCCGGCGTCGCGCGGAGGTCGAAGTCGAAAAAACGGTCGATCCCCAAGTCTTCCATCATCTCCCGAACGCGCGGATTCGCGGCGAGCACTCGGATGCGAGGGCGGCCGCTCTCGCGGCAGCGCATCGCGAGTCCGGCGAGCATCCCAAGAAAGGTGCTGTCCATGTAGGTGCAGCCGCCGAGATCGAAGAGCAACGCGAGCTTTTGCTCGATCGCTTGGCGCGCGTAACGCCGCAAGAGCGGGCTGTTGAGGTGCGTGCCGCGTCCGGTCACGCGGAGGATGCGCTCGGCGCCCGCGATGCCAATTTCGATGCCTGAGGGAGAGTCCATTCGGGGCAAGGCCGCCGCGAAGTCACCCAAGGCGCTCGCGGCGAAAACCCGAACTCTCCGCAACAGCGGGCGCGCGCATCAAGTCCAAAAAACAGTCGGTGGAAGGGGTCAGCGGAGCCCCAGGTCGCGATAGAGATCGAGGATGCGCCGCTGCATGACGCGCGCGTCATAGTTTTCTTCGACGCGTTTTCG
>JABWAM010000242.1 GCA_013360985.1 Verrucomicrobiia bacterium
AGGACGGCTTCCACCTCCGCGGCGTGAGCGTTTCCCGGGATATTGCGGTCACCCGTTGGGCCGATCTCCGCGTCGTCGCCGAAGGAGAGGCGGAGGTTTCCTCCGGCAAACCGCTCCGCGTCGAACGCGCGATCGAGGTGGGCCACGTCTTCAAGCTCGGCACGAAATACAGCGAGGCCTTCAAGGCGAACTACCTCGATGCGCACGGCAAGGAACACCCCTGCGTGATGGGGTGCTACGGGATCGGCGTCACCCGCGCGCTCCAGGCGATCGTCGAACAACGCCACGACGCGCACGGCATCGTCTGGCCCGCCGCCGTCGCCCCCTACCACGTCCTCATCCAACTCCTCGAACCCGGCCACGCGAACGCCGCCGCCGCCGCGGACCAGTTGGAAGCCGACCTCCGCGCGCGCGGAATCGAGGTCCTCCTGGACGATCGCGACGAGCGCCCCGGCGTCAAATTCAAGGACGGCGACCTGATCGGGATCCCCTTCCAAATCCGCGTCGGAAAAAAATTCCTTCAGAGCGGCCAACTGGAGCTTCGCCTCCGCGCCACCGGCGCATCCGAAGAGATCGCGCCGGAATCGACGCCCGACCTCCTGGCCTCCCGCCTCCGCGACGCCGGCGCGATCTGATCGGGCCTCCGCGCCTCAGAGCGTGTCCGGAAACTCAGCCGCACGAACCGAGGCCCGAAGCGTCACTCCGCATCCAGCGTTTCTCGGCGAAGATAGAGGCGGGTCTCCGCGACGATCACTCCGTGGAGGGCAAGCAGCGCGATGAGGTTGGGGAGCGCCATCAACGCATTCGCCACGTCGGCGAACGACCAGACGAGCGGCACCTTGACGGTCGCGCCCACCATCACGGCGATCACCCACACCACCCGGTACGGCTTGATCACCCGCGGGCCGAAGAGATATTCGACTGCTTTTTCCCCATAGTACGACCACCCCAAGATCGTCGAGAAGACGAAGGTGGTCAGGCCCAGCGTCAACACCACCGGTCCGATCACGGAAACTTCCGCGAACGCCGCCTTGGTGAGGAGCACGCCGTCCAAGCCGCGCGTCCATTCGCCGGAGTTCACCAGCACCAGCCCGGTCATGGCGCAGACCACCACCGTGTCCCAAAAGACGCCCGTCGAAGAGACGAGCGCCTGGCGAACCGGGTTGGTCGTTTGGGCGGCGGCGGCGATGATCGGCGCGCTGCCGAGCCCGGCTTCGTTGGAGAACAGCCCGCGCGCCACGCCGTAACGGATCGCTTCCCGCATGCCCGCCCCCACGAATCCGCCGACTGCCGCCTGCCCCGTGAACGCGCTCGTCAGGATGAGCTCGAGGGTGGACGGCAGGGTGCGCCATCCCAGCGCGAGGAGCACGAGACATCCCGCGACATAAGCGACCACCATAAACGGCACGAGCATTTGGCAGGCGCGCGCGATCATGCGCACCCCGCCGAGGATCACGAAGGCCGCGAGGAGAGTCATCGCGAGGCCGGAAATCCATGGAGCAATCCGAAAGGTGTCCTGCACGAGCGTCGCCATCGAGTTGGCCTGCACCATGTTCCCGATTCCAAAGGCCGCGATCGCCGTGAAGACGGCGAACGCGATCCCCAGCCAGCGCTGCTTCAGCCCTCGTTCCAACACGTACATCGGTCCCCCGGCAAATCCGCCCTCGGGCGTCCGCACCCGATATTTTACGGCGAGGAGCGCCTCGGAATATTTCGTGGCGATGCCGAAGACGCCGGTCAGCCACATCCAGAGCACCGCCCCCGGCCCGCCGGAGGCCACGGCTGTCGCCACGCCGACGATATTCCCCGTGCCAATCGTTGCGGCGAGAGCCGTTACCATCGCGCCCCAGTGGCTGATGTCGCCCTCGCCCTCCGCCTTCCGCTGGAAGGAGAGACGGATCCCGTATCCCACGAAGCGCTGGATCAAACCGAGGCGCACCGTGAGGAACAGGTGTGTGCCCGCCAGCAAGACGAGCATCGGCAACCCCCAAACGAGGGCGTCAAGATCGCGGAAGAATGTTTCGATCCAACGCACGGGCGAAGACGCTAGCAGTCCCATCTCAAAATGCGACGCCACATTTAGGCAAGCCGCCCCATTGAACGGATGTTTCGCCGCAAAAGCCTTCCGCGTAAACGCCGGCTTTCGCCTCGGAATCAGGAAACGCACCGTCGCCGGCTCGATTCCGAACGCCGCAAACGAAGGAGACGACGGAACGCGCGGCGCGAACCGTGGCGGCTACGGTTTCTGCGCCGGCACCGGGATCAACTGCGGGAGATTGGTGCAGGCGCCCGTCCGGATCTGTTCCTCCAAATCCGCAAGGACCTTCCGATAGTCTTGGCGCAGTTTCTCTTTCGTCTCCTCGTTGCGCGGCATGAAATCCACCGACCAGAGGGCTTGGCGATACATCGCGCACGCCTGAACAAGCATGTTCAACTTCAAGAAGCCGCGCGCCGCCCAGAGGTAGTAGTCCGGGTAAAAATTCGCGTTTTCGACGGCGATTAACACGTTGAAGAGGTGCTGATGGCGCTGCGCTTCCGTGAGATCCTTGCTGGCGAACAGCCCCGAGCCGGAGAGCATGTACCCATAGTTGTACGGCATGCGATACCCTGCATCAAGCCATGCCGCAGTCTCGCCGGGCAGTTTGTGATCGCGGCGCAGCGCCGCCAGTGCGGCAAAGGGCGTCGCGTATTCGGGATTCAACTTGCCGGCCTCCAGCAAGGCCTCCTCCGCCTCTTTCAGCTTCCCCTGGTGTTCGAGGTGTCGCGCGTCCGCGACGAGAAGGAACGGCCGATCGGCAGACGAGATCGCCACCGCCGCTTTCGCAAACTCCCCGCGCAGCGTGGGGTCGTCCTTCGGTCCAAGGCCCATCGCGATCGAAAACGTCAACGTTTTCCCTTTCTTCAAGACGAGGAGATTGGCCGAAGGACGATCGAGTTCCTCGCCCGCATGCGCGTCCCGGATCAGGAGCGTTACCTGGCGGGCGGAATGCGTCAGCAGGACGGGCCCCGCATGCAAGAGACCCGCGCGGTGGGTCGCCCCCTTGAGGCCAACCGCCGTGAGCGTAGCGCCCGCGCCGCCTCGGGCATCCGGGACCGTGGATTCGTCGAAGCCCGCATCAAACTGCAGGTCGACGCCGAGCATGGCAGCCTCGTGCAGGATCACATCGCGCGTGAACTCGAGGGTGTACGCGAGGCGCAGCTTCGGCGCAGAACGATGCAACAACAGGCGACGCTGAATGCGCGCCCAACTGGCCTCCAGATCCACCGCAACCCCTTCGAAGTCTCCTTCCGCAACAGTTTGTTTGCCCAAAACTCGAATGTCGGTCAGGAAGCGAGGCTCCGTTTTTCCTTTCCAGACGTTTTTGTTCTCCTCGCGATAGATCTTGTTGCGAAACTCGAATGAGGTGAACGACAGGTTCAGTCCAGTCTCCGGACGGAGGATCTCCACATCGCCGGGGATCCATCGGATCGAGACGGGCAGCCAGGCGTTGTCCTCCGCAAGGACCGCCTCGAACACGCCGATCTTCAGACGCGTTTCGGCGCTGGAACTCGGAAGGATGCCGAGCTCCAGCGCCAACAGGACGAGGAGCGTGGAGGGCGAAAGAAATCTGAGGAGGCTCATGGACGAACTGAAGGTCGCGGCATTCAAAAGCCCTTCCGGCGCGACGCAAACGGGTTTCCCGTACGCGATTTCGCACCTTTCCCGATTGGGCCACCCTCGAGAATACAGATTCCGCATCAGAGTCATCCCATAGCGCAAGAAAAGCGGGGTTGCGCCTCTGATTTTCAGAGGGGAGTCGGCGGTCGATTGGAGAAGTGAGTTTTACGATTTCAAGG
>JABWAM010000243.1 GCA_013360985.1 Verrucomicrobiia bacterium
GCGCCTCTTCCGCGCTCGCGACCCCCACGGGCGCGTAACCCGCGCCACGGAGGGCGTCGAGGAGGAAGTCGCGCACGAGCGCGTTGTCCTCGACCACGAGAAGGGCTTCCGCGCCGCCGGCGAAGGCCGCTTCGGCTCGGACGCGCGGCGGCGGCGGCGGCGAGGCCTCGTCCCTGGGAAGGAGGATCGTGAAGAGGCTCCCCTGCCCTTCTCGGCTTTTGACAAAGATGTGGCCGCCCGCCTGACGGATGATCCCGTAGACCATGGGAAGCCCAAGCCCGGTCCCTTTGCCGTGCGCCTTCGTGGTGTAGAACGGCTCGAAGAGGCGCGCCTGCGTCTCCAGGCTCATCCCGCAACCGGTATCGGCGACGCGCATCTCGACATATTCCCCGGGAGAAACGCCCGGAAAAGACGGGCGCCCGCCGGGCGCGAGGGTTTTCCGGGCGACGACGAGGGTGAACTCGCCGCCCTTGGGCATGGCGTCGCGCGCGTTGACAGCGAGGTTGACGAGGACCTGATTGAAGTGGTTCGGATCGGCCCGAACGCCCGCGTCGCGATCCTTTCGGTAAACCGAAACGCAAATGTTCTCTCCAAGGATCCGACGGAGCATCTCCCCGCTCTCTTCGGCGAGTTGGCCGAGATCGAAGCGGGATACCTGGGGCGCTTGCTTTCGGCTGAAGAGCAGGATCTGGCGCGTCAGCGCGCCGGCGCGTTGGGCGGCATGCTGGATGCCTTCAATTTTCTTTCGGTCGGGATGCTCGGAGGGCATGCGCTTCAAGAGCATGTGGGTATACCCGCCAATCACCAGGAGGAGATTGTTGAAATCGTGGGCGATTCCGCCGGCCAACTGCCCGACGGCCTCCATCTTTTGGGCGTGACGCAACTGCTCCTCCAACCGATGGCGTTCGAGGGCGGCGGCGCAGGCGGACGCGGCGGCGGCGAGGAGATCCATTTCCGCGTCCGACCATTCGCGTTCGCGGCGGCATTCATCGAAGCGCAGAAAGCCCGCGCATTCTCCGTCGCCGCGAAAAACCGGAATGACGGCAAACGCCACGACGTTTTGCGCCCGCAGCAGGTCGCCTTCCTCGGGCGGCGCTTCCCGCGACGATCCGTAAAGCCCCTTGCGCCGCGCAAGGAGGGTTTCCCACCGTTGAAACGCGGGATGATTGACGGGGACGTTTTGCGACGAGGCCTCGTCTCCGCCGGGGGCGATCCCTTCGGCGCGCCATTCGGCGCGCCGACTGACGCACGGCTCGCCGGTCGCCGGGTGCGGATGCCGTTCGAACCAAGAGACGCCATGCGCGTCGGAGGCCCTCCCCAAAATCTCGATCGCCGAACGGACGGCGCGAAGAACCTCCGGTTCGGCCATCAGGACCCGCGCCGCCTCGGCAATTCCGCGCAGAAGCCGCTGCGTCTGGAGCAACTCCTCTTTGGCTTCATGAAGAGGGGTGATGTCCTGGAGCAATCCGAGGACGCCCGTGACGCGCCCCTCGTCGTCCCGCAACGGAGTGGCCGTATCGAGGAAACGCCGCGCCCCCCTCGGGATGCGCATCGCGAGTTCGACGCGCCATTGATCGAGGCGCCCCTCCCGCAGGCGTTGCTTGAGTTCCTCAAAATCGGCGGGAAGCGTTTCGTCGACGGGCACGCATTGCTCGACCGACCGATCAAAAAGCTCCGGCGTCAATGCGGTCGCCGCATGCCCCAGGAGGGTTTCCATCCCTTTTCCGACAAATTCGTAGCGATCGGGGTCGAAACGGCGGACGTAGACGAAGGCACGCGCCTGGTCCACCGCGGCGTTGAGGCGATCGATGTGAGCGCGCAGGCCGGCTTCGAGTTGTTTCCGTTCCGTCACATCGCTGAAAATCGTGACGAGCCGTTCGGGCGCGGGACGATAGGCGCTCGCGCGATACCAGCGGTTGAAGGGCGCCGCGAAATGCTCAATGCGCTCCGATTCTCCCGTGGTCACGACGCGGAGAAAGGTCTGGAGCCAAGCGGGCTCGAGTTCCGGCAGAACCTCGCGGAACGTGCGGCCCAACACCGCTTCGCGAGAGAGTCCGGTGAGCCGCTCAAAGGCCGGGTTGACCTCTTGATAACGGAAATCCCAGGGTTCTCCGCGCGCATCGCGCACCAACTCGTGAAGCGCGACGCCGTTGAGCATCTGCTCGAAGATCTGGCTGAACCGCCTCTTCAGGGCGACCAGATGGCGCGCGTTGCGCGCGCGCTGCATCCCGAAGGCCTGTCCTCCCACCAAACCGAGCGCGACGGAGAGCGCCGCCATGAGGAACGGGATTCGCGTGCGCGCGAGATCTCGCTCCCAATAGATCGCCTCGAAGTCTTGCCCCAACACCGCGACCACCGGCCCGTTCTCGCTTTCGCGAAGAGGAACACGCAGAGAGATCCATCGTCCATGAGCGTCGGACCTCGGCCCTTCGACACTCTCCTCTCCCGCAAGGATCGTTGGATCGCGGGAAGAACCGATCTGCGCGCAAATCCTGCATGTTCGCGACAGAGACGCATCCCGCTGGAGGGAACGTCGCGTCTGGACGCTGGCGAGACAAACCACGCCCTCCCCTCTGTTCCCGAGCAGATAGATGCCTTGGAGATCCGGCTGGGCTTCCGCCATCGCGGCGAGGCGGCGGATCAACCGTTGATACTCGGGCTTTCCCTTATCGTGGGGTTCCCCCCGAAGGCGCCCGACTTGATCCACCTCGATCGCCGCGGCGAGGCTGCGCGTGCGTTCCAGCAGCGCCTCGCGGAAGTTGCGATCGGCCCGGGTTTCCGCATGGCGCGCCAGCAGGCAGCCTCCCGCCAAGATCAGCACGGCGGCGAAAAGGGGCAGGAGCGGACGAGGAAAAGCGCGACGCTCCACATCGTCGGTTTCGTCGGCCTCCCGGCCGGCGAGCAACACGCCCCAGATCGTTCCCGCGAACAAAAGCACCGCCCCCGCGTGCGCGGCCTTGAACGACGGCGACATCCATACTCCGCCGTCCACGGCGGAGAGGGAATCCGTCGGGAAATTGGCCGCGCCCAGCCCGGTCGCGAGAAGCGCGCCCACCATCAACGCGATCCCCGCGCCGGCCGCCCGCAATCCAACGGAAGCTTCGCCGCGCCGACAGAACATCCGGCACGTCCAGAGTCCCCCCGCGACCCCCAAAACCGTCCGTGCGATCAGATCCATCGCCGTCCAACCCCACGTGCCGCCGAGCGCCACCACGCTCGACAGCAAGACCAGATGAATCCAGGGTCCCGGCGCCCGTCCGCGGGCCGCCTCCTGCCCCGTTCGCGCGAACTCCACGAGGCAGAGCAGCGACGCGATCAGGAGGAGTTCACGGAACGGCCTCGCCCACGGACCGATTTCCGTGGTCAGCCCGATCATGGCGAGGAGATGGCCGGCGGCGCGCCCCAGCGCAAAGGCGGCCAGCCAGCCCCATCGGAATCCGTAGGCTCCGCGATCCTCGAGGACGAGCGCCGCGCAACAGAGCGCGCCGAAGCCGAACACAAGGACCGTCAGCGTCGCATCGAGCGGGAGGATCGTGGTGAGGCCGTTCATCGCGCGTCGCCTCCTCCGCGGAGAAGGTCACGCGGACGCCGAGCGTCCCGCACGGCGAATCGAAACTCAACATGAAACCCCCGGCGGACCGCGCCGCCGCCGCGCCCCGCGATCAGCGAAGGGCCACCCGCGGCGAATCGCCGTACGCGATGGAAGCGGGCCTCCCGTCCGCGAGGATGGACACGCGGGCGGCTTCCACGACGAGTTCGTTGATCGCGCTGTTCGCCGGCGTGGCGATGATCCCGCGGCGATCCGCCTCGCGGATCCGCTCGCGCCGCCG
>JABWAM010000244.1 GCA_013360985.1 Verrucomicrobiia bacterium
TCGCGAGCAGGCCGCCGCGGCGGCTCTGATCGGCGCCGAGGTGCGCCATCTCGGCTGGCCTCAACGCCATTATTGGAACGGATGCCGCGTGGTCAGCCTCGATCATCGGATGCGTCCGACGGCGCCGCGCGGAGTCGAGGGAACGCCTTTGGTGATCGCGTTTCGTCAACCCGCCGCCGTTCGCCGCATGGGCGATCTCCTCGTCGCTTTGCGCCCCTCGCGCGTCGTCACCCAGATTCCCACCGATTTGGATCCCGAACATCACGCGACCGCCTGCCTCGTCTGGCAGGCCTTCGCCGCGCGCCGTCGCGCGCTCGGACGCGCCACGCTCCAGTTTTGGGAGCCGGGATCGAGTTGTGTGGGCGGCCTTTTCGATCCCGGTTTTGATTGCATTGAGGACATCAGCGAGCATTACGCGACCAAACGGCGCCTGCTGAACGCCCACCGCAGCCAGATGATTCGCCGGCGCTGGAAGATGGTCCGCGACCGGGCGCGCCAATGGGGCCGGCGTCTTGGGGTCCGTTACGCCGAAGCCTTCAAAACCGCGCATTTCCCTCTCCCTCGCCCATGAAGCCTTCCCTCTTTTCCCGTTCCGGAACGTTCGCGATCGCGTGCGCCTTTCTCCTGTTCGGCGTCGGGAGGGGCGCGGCGGCGGCCGCGGAGATGCTGCCCAACCCGACCTTGGAAGATCGCGACGGCGACGGAAAACCT
Organism: Verrucomicrobiia bacterium; assembly: GCA_013360985.1. Taxonomy (GTDB): domain Bacteria; phylum Verrucomicrobiota; class Verrucomicrobiia; order JABWAM01; family JABWAM01; genus JABWAM01. The sequence continues at coordinate 712 of JABWAM010000244.1, forward strand.
GACGGCTGGGAGATCAAGACCTACGTGATCGAGAAGTTTCGCAACGTCTCCTGCCTCAGCATGAAGATCCCTCGCAAGGACAAGTCTTCCAAGATCGGCGAAGCAACCACCGTCTTTTCTGGGCCCGAAGGTTGGTATCGCGTCACCGTCCGTTACCTCGACGAGAGCGACGGGATCAGCAAGGGAAAGCTCCTCGTCAACGACAAGATTGTCCATATTTGGGACTTCGACGGCACGTTCGGCGACTGCTGGCGCGACGAAGTCATCGAAAACGTCGAACTGAAACCCGGCGACAAACTCACTTTCTGGGGGCGCGACAGTCCTTCCGAATACTGCCGAATCCGCTCCATTTCGGTGGTCCCCAGCCCGAAGCCGCCGACGGCCGAAGAGATCGCCGAACTCCGGACGCCGCCCGAGATCCCCGATGTGGATTTTGGGCCGCTCGTCGCCCTGCGCGATTATCGCGACCTCTCCGCCGACGAAGATCGGCCCGAGTACCGCCCGCTGGTCTTTCGGGGGCCCGTGCTCTTCCTGGCGTCGGGACGAGGCAAGACTTCGCTGGAGCTCACGTTGAACCAGCCTCGCGACCCGAAGTACACCCTCTTTTACCACGGGCCGCTGTCCACCGGCCGCGACAAGGCGGCCCCCCTGATCCAAGATGAGCCTTTGCCGTACGACCCCGGGACGCAGATCGCGGTGATTCGACCTCCCGGCGCCGAAGCGGGCCTCTACGAAGTGCGCGCCGCGCAAGGGTACTGGTCCTCGGAAACGCCGCACGTCTTCGCCGTTGAGGCGCGGGCGCGCGACTCGGTGGTCGGCGCCGGCCATGGCAGCTTTTACTTCTTCGTGCCGAAGGGCGCCCGCGCCTTCGAGGTGGGCGCTTGGTGCTACGGCGGCTACGTCGCCGAAGTCACCCTCCATGCCCCTGACGGCACGCTCGTGACCCGCATGGATGTTCCCGAGAAAGCTCCGGAGGGGCTCCTGATTCGCGTTCGTCCCGGCCAAGACGACCGCGCCTGGAGCGTCAGCTTCACGGGGGTTACTCCGCGCATCCGCCTCCGCGGCGTGCCGCCTTATCTCGCCACCCATCCGCGCCATCTCCTCGTTCCGAAGGAGTGTGTCGCCCCCAAAAAATGAGAAACATCATGCGGCAAACTTGGCGCCCGAAGAGCGCTTCCTGGGTTCTCCCTGCCCTCGTCGTCATCTCCTCCCTTCTTCCCGCCTCCGCCGCCGAGGAGTTCGTCCTCGCGAAGAAGGGACAACCCGCGGCCGCGCTCGTTCTTCTTCCGAACTCCGGCCCGCTCGCGGAACAGACGGCGACCGACCTCGCGCGCGTCCTGGGCAAGATGACCGGCGCGACGTTCGACCTTGCCGCCGATCCGTTGAAAACGCCGGCGCTCGTGGTTGGCCTCGCTTCGGAGTGGACGCGTCTCGCCAAAGAGGAGGCTCCGGAAAAACGTCTTGCGACCGCCGCGCCCGAGAGCTTTCTCCTGCAGTCGTCGCCCTCCCGCCTCCTTGTTCTCGGGAAGGACGCCGAAGGCGTTCTTCACGGCGTCTATACGCTCCTGCGCGATCTCGGGTGCCGCTGGTATTTCCTCGGGAAAGACTGGGAGGTCATCCCGCAGCTCAAGGACGTCGCGATGAAAGCTGACCGCGTCGAAGGCCCCGCGATGAAGGTGCGCATCCTCTCCAACGGCGCCGGCGCCGGCGCGTCGGCGCGCCTGTTCGAGATCTGGGCGCGCCGCAACCGTTTGGGCTCCGCCTACGGCAAGCAGGCCGTGCATCATTCCTATGCCGGTTACGTGCCCAAAGCTCTGTTCAAGGAGCACCCCGAATACTTCGCCTGGGTCAGCAAGGATGGCGAGACGAAAGGGACCGTCCAGAACGGCGAACAACCCTGCACCACGCATCCCGAGGTCGTGAAGCGCTTCAAAGAGGGCGCGCTCGCGGGCCTGACGCGGCAGAAGGAAGCGACGGGACAGGCCCCCCGTCTCATCTCCATCAGCCCGAACGACGGCACCCCGAACATGTGCCGTTGCGAACGCTGTCTCGCGACGGGATCTTATGGGGATTGCGCCCTCCTGCTCGCCAACCAAGTCGCGGAAACGATCCACGCCGCCTTTCCCGAAACGCTCGTCGGTTTTCTCGCCTACGGCCGCGCGGGCGCCCTGCCGATCCGCGTCACGCAGGGGCATCCCAACGTGCTCGCCTCGATCGCCACCGGCTACAACTGGAAGAACAGCGTCCCTCGTCTGATCGAGGCCTGGCCGAAAGTGGTGCGTCACGCCACGATCTACGAGTATTACGCCATCGGCGCCTCGGGCGCGCGCGCGCCGGACAACACCGAGCCGAACGTCGCCTCCATCGCGCAGACGCTGCGCGCCTGGCATGCCCGAGGGATCGAGGGCGTCAACGGAGAGATGGAAAACGACTGGGGTTCCTGCGGACACCGCTTCTGGAGTTTCGCCGAGTTCGCGTGGAATCCCGCCCTCCGGCCCGAGGCGGTGATGGACGATTTCTACGCGAAGTGCTGGGGGGAAGCGGCCGCGCCGATGCGGCGCTATTATGAGCGCTGGGAATCCGGCCAGCGCGCCAATCCCCGCGTCCTCCGCCTCGCCTTCCAGGACCTCGACGAGGCTGCCCGCCTTGCGAAATCGCCCGAGATCCTCCGCCGCGTGGATCATCTGAGTCTCTTCCTCTACTGGAATCTTCTCACCCGCGCCTTCAGAGAGACGAAGGAGGAGGAGGCGAAGAACCAGATCGCTCTCGAAGGCGATCTGCTCCAGTACCGCTGGCGCGACGCCTTCATGGTCCAGTTCCTCTACAGCGCGGATCGTCCCGCGAAGATCGGATACGCCCCCGCCGAGGTCGCCGCGCTGCGCGCCGCCGTCGTCCAACGGTTTCTTCCCGCGACCGCTCCCGACGTGGACGTGGGCGGCGGCCACATTTCGCAGGATCTGCTTCCTCTGCGCGACCAGCAGGACCTCAAGCCTTTCCTCAAGTGCGAACGCGACGAGGGGTTTTACTCGAGCGCGAGCCATCTCTTCCGCGCGAAGGCCGGTGAGGTCGTCCGCGCGGACTTCGAGATCAGCGGCGGCCCGTC
>JABWAM010000245.1 GCA_013360985.1 Verrucomicrobiia bacterium
AACGCGCCGCCGCCGTCGATCGCCGCGCCCGCGCCGCCTCCGATCTTTCGCGACCCGGAGCGTCCGGTCGCGTCGCGCGTCGCCGACCTTCTTGGACGGATGACGATCGAGGAGAAAATTTCGCAGTTGGAGTGCGCGTCGCCGGCCATCGCGCGGCTCCAAATTCCCGCCTACCACTGGTGGAGCGAGGGGATCCGCGGCGTTTCGCGCGCCGGCCGCGCCACGACGTTTCCCCATGCGATCGCGCTCGCCGCGACGTGGGATCCCGAACTGGTGTTCCGCGTCGCCTCGGCGGTCGGCGACGAGGCGCGCGTGAAACATCGCGAAGCGCCGAGCGCGCAATATCACGGACTTACCTATTGGGCGCCCGCGACCGATCTCGCGCGCGATCCGCGATGGGGGCGCGTGATGGAGACCTACGGCGAAGACCCGTATCTCGTCGGGCGCATGAGCCTCGCGTTCATTCGCGGGCTTCAGGGAGACGATCCGCGGTATTGGAAAGTTGCCGCGTGCGTGAAACACCTGGCGGGCTACGCCCAGGAAACGGGGCGGCACGAAACGATCTTCACGATCTCGCCGCGCGCCCTTCGGGAATACTACCTCCCTCCATTTCGCGAAGGGATCATGGAGGGCAAGGCCGCGCTTTGCATGGCGGCCTACAGCGGGCTCAACGGATTTCCCGGCATGGCGAACTCCGCGATCCTCACCGATCTCCTCCGCGGCGAATGGAAGTTCGAGGGCGTCGTCGCCAGCGATTGGGAAGCGCCCCGCTACCTGAGATCCAAATATCACTTCGCCGACTCGGACGAAGCGGCGTTGGCGGCGGCGATTCGCGCCGGCACGGATATCCTCTTCCAAAAGCACACCCCGTACACAAATCTTCTCGCTGCCGCGCGTTCCGGCGCTCTGCCCGAGACGCTGATCGACCGCGCGCTGACGCGCGCCTTCACCGTGCGATTTCGCCTCGGGATGTTCGATCCGCCCGAACGCGTTCCGTGGAGCAAAATCCCGGATGCCGTCCTCGGCAGCCAAGAACATCTCGCGCTCGCGCGCGAGGCAAACCGCGCGTCGCTCGTCCTCCTCAAAAATTCCGCGGTCCCCGGACGCTTGGATCCGTCGCCGATCCTTCCGCTCGATGGGCGCAAGCTGGATTCGATCGCGGTGATCGGTCCTTACGGCGACCGCCTCCAGTTCGGCGTCTACGAAAGCGAGATCAAGGCCGCGCCGCCCGTGACGCTCTTCCGCGGCATTTCGGCGCGCGTCGGCGACCACGTCGCCGTTCGGAGCGCGCCCTGGTTCGATCTCGACGAAAGCAAAAAGGGGCGCGCCCACGCCAAGAAACTCGAGGAAGCGCGCCGCGGACAGAAAGCGAGCATCGAAGCGGCGATCCGTCTCGCGGCGCAATCGGACGTGGTGATCGCCGGGCTCGGCCTGGGGAAAAAGAACGAGTTCGAGGGCAAAGATCGCCTCGATCTCGCTCTGCCGAAGGAACAGCAGGAGTTGATCGAGCGGGTATGCGAGGCGAATCCGGCGACGGTGGTCGTCCTCATCAACGGCGGGCCGTTGGCGATCGACGAGATCGACGCGAACGCGCCGGCGATCCTGGAGGCCTGGTATCCGAGCGAACAGGCGGGCCACGCCGTCGCGGACGCGATCTTCGGCGACTTCAACCCGGCGGGCCGGCTTCCGATCACTTTTTATTCGTCGCACGAGCCGCTGGCGCCACTGGGTGAGGTCGAGGTGAGCCGCGGCCAGACCTACCTCTGGTTCAAGGGGAAACCCCTCTATCCGTTCGGGTACGGCCTGAGCTACACCCGCTTCGAATACGGGGCCCTGCGCCTCGACCGCGCCCAGGCCTCGGCGAAGGACCTCCTCCAGGCGAGCGTGGAAGTGCGAAATGTCGGCGGCCGAGACGGCGACGAGGTCGTTCAGCTCTACGCGCGGCGGTTGACGTCCAGCGTTCCGATGCCTCGCAAACAGCTTTGCGCTTTCCGCCGCATCCGGATCCCCGCGGGCCAGTCGCGCGCGGTGATGCTCCCGCTGCGGATTTCCGATCTCGCGTATTGGGACGAAGCCCGTCGCGCCTTCGTGGTCGAGCCGGGCGCCGTCGAAGCGCAGGTGGGCGCGTCCTCCGCCGACATCCGCGCCAAAGCGGAGTTTCGGATCGAGTAGTCAGACCAGCCCGAGGGCGAGCATGGCGCGCGCGACGCGGATAAAGCCGGCGATGTTGGCGCCGTGCACGTAGTTTCCCGGCGCGCCGAACTCTTCGGCGGTCTGGTAACAACTCGCGTGAATGCCCCTCATGATCTCCGCGAGGCGCGTTTCGGTGAACTCGAATCCCCAGGAGTCGCGGCTGGCGTTCTGCTGCATCTCGAGCGCGGAGGTGACGACGCCGCCGGCGTTGGCGGCCTTCCCCGGGCCGTAGGCGATCCCCGCGTCGAGAAAGACGCGGACGCCCTCGGGCGTGACCGGCATGTTGGCGCCTTCGGCGACGGCGAGGCATCCGTTGCGCAGCAGGCGGGAGGCGTCCTTGCCATTGAGTTCGTTTTGCGTCGCGCAGGGCAACGCCACTTCACACGGTACGCTCCAGATGCTGCCGCCGGCGGTATAGCGCGCGCGCTTGTGGTGCCGCGCGTAATCGGCGATTCGCCGTCGTTCCACCTCCTTGAGTTGTTTGATGAGCGCGAGATCGAGTCCTTTCTTGTCGTGGATGAATCCGTTCGAATCGGAGCAGGCGACGACCTTGCCTCCGAGCTGCTGGAGCTTCTCGATGGCATAGATCGCGACGTTGCCCGCGCCGGAGACGATGCAGACTTTCCCTTCGACCGAATCTTTGCGCGCGGCGAGCATCTCCTGCAGGAAAAAGACGGTCCCGTAGCCGGTCGCTTCCTTGCGCACCTTCGCGCCTCCCCAATCGAGTCCTTTGCCGGTGATGACCCCCGACTCGTAGCGGTCGGTCAAGCGTTTGTATTGCCCGAACAAATATCCAATCTCGCGCGTGCCGACGCCGGTGTCGCCGGCGGGGACGTCGGTGTATTCGCCGAGATTGCGGTGCAGCGCCGTCATGAAGCTTTGGCAGAAGCGCATGATCTCGCCGTCCGAACACCCCTTCGGATTGAAATCCGCGCCGCCCTTGGCGCCGCCGATCGGCAGACCGGTCAAGGCGTTCTTGAAGATCTGCTCGAACCCGAGGAATTTGACGATCCCCAGATAGACCGACGGATGGAAACGCAGGCCGCCTTTGAACGGGCCGAGCGCGCTGTTGAACTGCACGCGGAACCCGCGGTTGATCCGCACCTGGCCCGAGTCGTCCTGCCACGGGACGCGGAAGATGATCTGTCGCTCCGGTTCGCAGATGCGCTCGATGATTTTGTGCGTGCCGAACTCGGGGTGCTTGACGAGCACGGGCCCGAGCGACTCGAAGACTTCGCGAACCGCTTGATGGAACTCGGTCTCGCCGGGGTTGCGTTTGACGACGGTCTGGAAGAGCGCTTCGAGACGCTCATCGAGGATGGTGCTCATAAAAGGGGGAAAGCATCGCGCCATTGCGATCGCGGCGCGCGGACGAAACTTTTGCGGGTCAGACTCCATCGCATCAAGAAAAAGCGACGGGCAAGACGGTTTCGGTTTGCCTTCGGGCGAAGGACCGGGGTATAGATGGCGCCGTTGTTCGGGCGATTGCGCCGGAACGTCGTGTATCGGGCTGTAGCGCAGTTTGGCTAGCGCGCTTGGTTCGGGACCAAGAGGTCGAGGGTTCAAATCCCTCCAGCCCGACCAGCCTTCGCTCGCCGCTGATGCGG
>JABWAM010000246.1 GCA_013360985.1 Verrucomicrobiia bacterium
CGCGACGCGCGGGAACGCTCCCGCGTCCGCGGCGCCATCGCGGCAAAGCGGATGCCGGCGGCCCGCAACAGCGCCGCGCGCCTCGGAGAACGCGAAGCGAGGAGGAGCGTTTCCTCATGAGGCGTCGGCATCGGCGCCGAGTGTAGAGGGGCCTTTCGCGTCGCGGCAAGCCGCGCGACTTGACCCGTGCGGGGCGCATCTCCTAGACTGATATGTTCTTTACCCAAGGAGTGTTGACGTGAAGGTGACCATGGAAAACATCGGGCCCTGCCGCCGCAAGCTGGCAGTCGAAGTGCCCGCCGACGAGGTGGATCGCGAGTGGCGCGACGCCCTCGATGAATTCAGAAAATATGCGCAACTGCCCGGCTTCCGAGCGGGGCGAGTTCCTGTGGCAATGCTCGAACGCCGTTTTGCCAAGGAGATCACGGAGGAGGTTCGCCGCCGCCTCCTGCCGCAGTATTTTCGCGAGGCGATCGCCAAAGAAAAACTTCAGACCGTCGGCATGCCCGACCTCGGCGCGATCCATCTCGAAAAAGGCGCTCCGTTCACCTTCCAGGTCACGGTGGATATCGCACCCGAGTTCGCGCTCCCCGCCTACTCGGGGCTCAAGGTGAACCGCCGCGCCGCGTCCGTGAAGGATGAAGAGGTCGAGGCGGGAATCTTGGCGCTCGCCGAGCAACAGGCCACCTTTGAAGAGGTGGACGCGCGCGCGCTCGCCCTCGGCGATTTCGCGGTGATCTCCTACACCTCGGCGTGCGACGGCAAGCCTCTCGCGGAGATCACCCCGAAAGCCCGCGCCCTTTCCGAGAACGCGCAGTTCTGGCTGCGCATGGATCGGGACGCGTTCCTCCCTGGGTTCTGCGAGGCGCTGGTCGGCGCCGCCAAGGGCGACCGCCGGCAGGTGCTCGTGGATTTTCCCGCCGACTTCCGCATCCCGGAACTCGGCGGCAAGAAGGCGACCTATTTCGTGGAAGTTCTCGGACTGAAGGAGCGCAAGCTTCCCGCCCTGGACGACGCGTTCGCGAAATCCCTCCAGATCGAGTCCCTCGATCAACTCAAGGCGAAGGTTCGCGAGAATCTGCAGGCCGCCGCGGAGGAACGGGCCGAAGCCGAAGTTCGCGAACAGGTCGTCGAGCAACTCCTCAAGGCGGCGGCGTTCGATCTCCCCGAGACTCTGGTCGCCGCGAACATCCGTCAGACCATGTACAACATCGTCCGAGAAAACGCGGCGCGCGGAGTGGAGCCCGCGGAGCTCCGCGAAAAAGGGAAGGAGATCCACGACTTCGCCCACAAGCGCGCCGAGGAACGCGTGAAGCTCGCCTATATTCTCCTCGGCATCGCCAAGGCCGAGAAGATCGAAGTCAAGGACGACGAACTGGAGCGCGAGATCGAGCGGCTTGCGCGCCAAGCCGGCCGCCCAATCGGAAAGTTTCGCGAGGAGATCCAAGAGCGCGGCGCCGACGAGTCTCTCCGTGAACAGATGCTCACGAGCCGCGCGCTCGATCGCGTGATCGCGCTCGCGTCCCTCCAGCCCGCCTAAAAACCGCCGAATCTTTCGCGCCGCCCCGGCGCCACGGAGAACCCCGTCATGGAACACAACCAGATGCTGATTCCCTACGTGATCGAACAGACCGGCCGCGGAGAACGCGGGATGGATATCTATTCCCGCCTCCTGCGCGACCGCATCATCTTTCTTGGAACCGCCGTGGACGATCACGTTTCCAACATCGTCATCGCGCAGCTCCTCTTCCTCCAAATGGAAGACGCGAAGAAGGACATCAATCTCTACGTGAATTCCCCCGGTGGACTCGTCTCCGCCGGCCTCGCTATCTACGATACGATCCAGTTCCTCAGTTGCGACGTCGTCACGTACTGCGTCGGCCAAGCGGCGAGCATGGGCGCGCTTCTCCTCGCCGCGGGCGCCAAAGGCAAACGCTTCGCGCTCCCGAATTCCCGCGTGATGATCCATCAGCCCAGCGGCGGCACGCAGGGGCAGGCCTCGGACATCACCATCCAAGCGAAGGAGATTCTTCGGCTGAAAGAGCGGCTTACCGCCATTCTCGCCCATCATACCGGTCAACCGATCGCGACCATCGAACGCGACAGCGACCGCGACTTTTTCATGTCCGCCGAGGAAGCCAAGGCCTACGGCCTGGTGGACGCCGTCGTGAAGAGCCGCAAAGAAATTCCCGCTCCATCCTCCGCGCCCTGACCGCTCCGACCGCGTCGAGACGGACGAAAAACGCTCACGCCCCTTCCTCATGGCCCGCCCCTCCCATTCCGCGATGTGCAGCTTTTGCGGAAAGAGCCGCCAGGAGGTGAAGGAACTGATCGCCGGCCCCGGCGTTCACATCTGCGAGGCGTGCGTGAACGTCTGCCAAGGAATTCTCGCCAAAAAACTCCGGGAAGAGTTCGCGTCCCAACGCGCTCGTCCCGCGCTTCCGAAACCCGCCGCGATCAAGGCCGCGCTCGATCGCCATGTCGTCGGGCAGGAGAACGTCAAGAAGACGCTCGCCGTCGCCGTCCACAATCATTACAAGCGGATTTTCGCCGCGTCCGACGCTCCGGACGCCGCCGAAGACGACATCGAGATCGAGAAAAGCAATATCCTCCTCCTCGGGCCGACCGGCTCGGGGAAAACCTTGCTGGCGCGCACGCTCGCCCGCGCCTTGGATGTCCCCTTCAGCATCGCGGACGCGACGACTCTGACCGAAGCCGGCTACGTCGGCGAAGACGTGGAGAACATCATCCTCCGCCTCGTCCAAAACGCCGATTACGACGTCAAACGCGCGGAAGTGGGGATCGTCTACATCGACGAAATCGACAAGATCGCGCGCCGCACGGAAAACGTCTCGATCACGCGCGATGTCTCCGGCGAAGGCGTCCAGCAAGCGCTCCTCAAAATTCTCGAAGGCACGATCTGCAGCGTTCCCCCGCAAGGCGGCCGCAAGCATCCGCATCAGGAATGCATCCAGGTCGACACGACCAAGATCCTCTTCATCTGCGGTGGCGCGTTCGTCGGCCTCGAAAAAATGATCCGCCGCCGCCTCGGCAACCGAGGGCTCGGTTTCGGCGCGGCGATGCTGCCGGGCAGCGCCCCGCTCGAACGCGACGCCCTCCTCGCCCTCGTCGAGCCCGAGGACCTTCTCGCCTTCGGATTGATCCCTGAGTTCGTCGGACGCCTTCCGGTGACTTCGGTCCTTCGCCAGTTGGATGAAGCCGAACTCGTTCAAGTCCTCTCAGGCACGCGCAACGCGATGGTAAAACAGTATCAGAAACTCCTCGGAATGGAGGGGGTGAACCTCGAAGTCACGCCGAACGGCTTGCGCGCCCTCGCCCGCGAGGCGCTGAAGCGCGGCACCGGCGCGCGCGCGCTCCGCTCGATTTTCGAGCGCATCATGCTCGATCTCATGTACGAGATCCCTTCGCGGAAGGACGTCACTGGCGTGACGATCAACCGCGCCGTGGTCGAAGAAGGCGCCGCTCCCGTGGTGCGCAAAAAACCCGCCTCCGGCGCCGCGTAAACCGCGCGGCCCATCCCCTCCCTTCAGGCGAGCCTGGACCTTTTCCGTGGATCCCGTCCCAAATCCACGGATCCGCTCGATTTTCAGAGAGCAACCCTCCTCATCATCCATGGAGGATCGGAGGGGTGGGTTGCGTCGAGATTTCCGACCCTCCACAAGAGGGATACGACGGCTCGGCCGGCGGCCTCGCCCTCCCTTTCCACCGTCCATGCTTGGGAAAAATCCGCTCGGTCGCGAAGCGAGGGAGGGCGCCGCCGCCGGCGGC
>JABWAM010000247.1 GCA_013360985.1 Verrucomicrobiia bacterium
ACACGCCCCACCCCTCCGATCCTCAATGGATGATGATGAAAGGATCTCTCTGAAAATGGAGCTTATCCGTGGATTTGGGATTGCCCCAAATCCCCGCGTCAGGCGTGGAGGGAGTCCCTCCTCGGTCGAAGAACATGCGACGCCTCCGCCACCTTTTGGACTCACGCCGCGGCCGCGGCGCCCTCCCTCGCTTCGCGACGGAACGGATGTTCCTCAAGCATGGACGAGGGAAAGGGAGGGCGAGGCCGCCGGCCGAGCCGTCGCACCCTTCTTGTGGGGAGTCTGGAATCTCGACACGCCCCACCTCTTCGATCCTCCATGGATGATGATGAAGGAAGCTCTCTGAAAATGGAGCGGTTCCGTGGATTTGGGATGGCCCCTGATGTCCGCGCGAGACCCGCGCGCGCGTCTTCGTCGCGGAGGCGTGCGCGGCGATGCGCGGACCGGAGATCGGCTCAGCGGCCGTTTTGGAGGATCAGATCGGAGAAACGATCGAAGAGCGCGCGAGAATCGTGCGGACCCGGCGCGGCCTCGGGATGATATTGCACGCAAAAGACTGGCAATTCCCGGTGACGAATTCCTTCGCAGGTCTGGTCGTTGAGATTGATCTCCGTCATCTCGACCTCCTTCGGAAGCGTTTTCGGATCCAAGGCGAAGCCGTGATTCTGCGAAGTGATCGCGATCTTGCCGGTCGTCAGATCTTTCACCGGTTGGTTGCCGCCGCGGTGGCCGAACTTGAGCTTGAAGGTCTTCGCGCCGAGCGCGTGGCCGACGATCTGGAGGCCGAGGCAGATGCCGAAGATCGGTTTTTTTCCGATCAAGCCGCGCACCGCGTTCGCCGCGTAGTCGAGCGCGGCGGGATCACCGGGCCCGTTCGAGACGAAGATCCCTTCGGGATCGAGCTTGAGCACCTCCTCGGCCGGCGTGGCGGCGGGCACGACGCGGACGTGAAACCCCTTCTGTCGGAGCACGCGCAAGATATTGAGCTTGATGCCGAAGTCGTAGGCGACCACCCGGTGTTTCACGGGGGGGAGCGGGCGGCGGTAGGGATCGCCGAGCGGATCCTCCGCGTCGGACTCTTTTTCCGGCGCGCCGCCCACCGCGTTCGACGTGCCGGGGATCCGCCAACGCCGGCTCGCGACGCCATCGGGATCCCAATCGTAGGCGGCGGCGCAGGTGACCTCCTTCACGTAATCCACCCCGAGAAGCCCGGGCCATTTTTTTGCGCGCTCCACGGCGGCTCGGTCGCTCAACGCTTCGGTGGTGAGAAAACCTTTCATTGCGCCTTGTCGCCGCAGCCGTTTGGTGAGCGCGCGGGTATCCACTCCTTGGATGCCGGGGATCTTGTTCCGCTTCAGATACGCGTCGAGCGACATCTCCGAGCGCCAATTGGAAACGACCGGAGAAAGCTCCCGTACGACGAATCCCGAGAGGTGGGTTTGGGCGCCCTCCATATCGAGTCCGTTGATCCCGTAGTTGCCGATCTCGGGATAGGTCATCGTGACGATCTGCGCCTTATAGGAAGGATCGGTGAGGACTTCCTGATAGCCGGTCATCGAGGTGTTGAAGACCACCTCGCCGAGCGCTTGGCCTGCGGCCCCAAAGGCAGGGCCGCGGTAAACCGTTCCGTCTTCGAGGGCGAGAATCGCGTCGCTCATGCCGCGGGGACCCTATCGCGGCGTCCCGGAATTGGCAACGGCGGGATGCGAAATCGAAGCGGATCGACGGTCACGGATCAGAGTTTCTGGGCGATCTTTTCGATCTGGAACGCCTCGATCGTGTCGCCGGGCTCGAAGTCGTTGAAGTTTTCGACGCGGATGCCGCACTCGAGACCGGTCCGAACTTCGTTCACGTCGTCTTGGAAACGGCGGAGGCTGCCGATGCCGCCTTCGAAGAGGACGTTGCGCCGGCGGACGACGCGGACGCGGGCGCGGCGTTCGATGCGTCCATGGCTGACGATGCAGCCGGCGACGACGCCGCCCTTGGAGACTTCGAAGACCTGTTTCACTTCGGCTTGGCCGAGCGAAACGAGCTTTGTTTCGGGATCGAGGAGGCCGGCCATGATCTCCTGCAGCTTGTCCGTGATTTCGTAGATGATGCGGAAGAGTTGAATTGGGACGCCTTCGCGTTTGGCGGCCTCGGCCGCCGAGGGGTCCACCTTGACCTGGAAACCGATGATGAGCGCCTTCGAGGCGCTCGCGAGGAGGACATCGGATTCGGAGACTGGGCCGACGGCGGCATGGATCACGTCCACCTTGACCTTCGCCTGGGGAAGTTTGACGACGGATTGAGAGATCGCCTCGGCGGAGCCTTGGACATCGGCCTTGAGGATGACCTTGAGGAGCTTGCGGTTGTCGGCGGTGTTGGTGAGGAGGTCTTCGAGGGTGAGGCGCTTGGGGCCTTCGAGCTTCGCGGCGCGAAGCTGCGCATGCTGGGCTTCGCTGTGTTCGCGCGCGACGGTATCCGACGCGACGACGCGGAAGAGGGCGCCGGCTTCGGGAACGCCGGAAAGGCCGATGATCTTCGCAGGCTGGGAGGGCTCGGCGCGCTTGATCGGTTTGCCATGATCGTCGAGGAGCGCCTTCACGCGGGCCCAGTGCGCGCCCACGATGAGGGCATCGCCGGTGCGAAGGGCGCCCCGCCGCACGAGGACGGTGGCCGTGGCGCCTCGGCCCGGCTCCATTTGCGCCTCGATGACGGTTCCTTCGGCGGGACCGTCCTGGACCGCCTTGAGTTCCATCATCTCGGCCTGCAAGAGGATCATCTCGAGGAGGTCGTTGAGGCCGGTCTTCTTCGTGGCGGAGACGGGGACCGTGATCGTCTTTCCGCCCCAATCTTCCGGGGTGAGATCCTTTTCTTGGAGCTGCTTTTTGACGCGATCGAGCATGCGTTGGGCGACCTCGAGGTCCATCTTCGTGATCGCGACGATGATGGGAACGTTGGCGGCGCGCGCGTGGCTGAGGGCTTCGAGGGTTTGCGGCATGAGCCCTTCGTTGCCGGCGACGACGAGGACCACGATGTCGGTGATGTTCGCTCCGCGGACGCGCATCGCCGTGAAGGCCTCGTGGCCGGGCGTATCAATGAAGGTGATGCGGCGGGGCGGCGCGTTCTTGTCGGCCTTGGGATCGGGCGGAAGGGAAACCGTATAAGCGCCGATATGCTGCGTGATGCCGCCGTGTTCGTCGGCGACGACGTTGGCTTTGCGAATCGCGTCGATCAGGGAAGTCTTTCCGTGGTCCACGTGCCCCATGATCGTGACGACGGGAGGGCGTCCGCCCAGCGTTTTGCCTTCGGCCTTTTGCTCGGAAGGTTTCGCCGCCGTTTTCGCGGACGGAACGGGTTTCGGTGCCTCCGGGGCGCGTTCGCGTTCGAGGCGGAACCCATGTTTCTCGCAAACCTTTCGCGTCATCTCGAAGTCGAGAGGCTGATTAATGGTCACGAGAATCTTCAGCGCCATCAGGTCGCTGATCAAAACGAAGGGGCGCAGGTTCATTGCCGCCGCGAGATCGCGCACCGTGAACGGCGTTTTGAAGGTGACGATCCGGTTCTCGGCGACCTTGGCGGCCTTGGGCGCCGGTTCCGACGGGATGGCCGCCGCTCTTGCCGGAACGTCGGTCGTCGCCGCCGGAGCGGATACTGGCGGGGGCGCGACCACCGGCGTCTCTTCGGCGACTGGCGGAGGCGGGGGCGGGGGCGGCGCGGGCGCAGGCTTTGGCGTTTCTTTCGCCGCGGGAGCCGCGGCCGCGGAGGCCGCCGGCGGCGAAGGAG
>JABWAM010000248.1 GCA_013360985.1 Verrucomicrobiia bacterium
CCTCCCTCGCTTCGCGACCGAGCGGATTTTTCCCAAGCATAGACTGTGGAAAGGGAGGACGAGGCCGCCGGCCGAGCCGTCACACCCTTCGTGTGAGGAATCTGGAATCTCGACACGACCCACCTCTCCGATCCTCCATGGATGATGAGGAGGGTTGCTCTCTGAAAATCGAGCTGATCCGTGGATTTGGGCGGCTCGCGCGAACGCGGGATTCCCGCGGCGAAGCCTCCGCCTCAGCCGGCAGTGGGCGTCTTCGATGCGATCCCTTCGGCAAAAGGGATGCGCGAGTTACTTCGGCGTCACGGCCCGCCGCACTTCGTCGAGCGTGCCCGCGGAACCGAGTTTTTCGTTCTTGCGCGCGATGAACGTCGCGTACTCGGCCATGAAGATCTTCCCGGGAGGACGGAAATCGAACTCGGTCGGTTTGTCGCGGAAGAACTCGCGGTGGACGCGCGTCCAGACGAGGCGCCCGTCGGTGTCGATGTTGATCTTGGTGACGCCGCGTTTCGCGGCGGGCAGATACTCGTTCTCGTCCACGCCCACGGCGCCCGCGAGTTGTCCGCCCGCGGCGTTGATGCGGCGGACCTCCTCCTGCGGGACGCTGCTGGAGCCGTGCATGACGAGCGGTTTGCCGGGGCAACGTTTCCGGATCGCCTCGATGATCTCGAAATGCAGGGATTGGCGACCCTTGAACTTGAACGCGCCGTGGCTGGTGCCGATCGCGCAGGCCAGCGCGTCGCAGCCGGTCTGCTTGAAAAACTCCTCGGCTTGCGCGGGATCGGTGAGGCAGGCGTGTCCCTCCTCGACCTTGATATCCTCCTCGACGCCGCCGAGCATGCCGAGTTCCGCCTCGACGCTGACGCCTTTCGCGTGCGCGGCTTGGACGACCCGCTTCGTGATCTCGACGTTTTTCTCGAAGGGATCGTGCGAGGCGTCGATCATCACGGAGCTGTAAAAACCGCTCGCGATGCAATCCATGCAGGTCGCTTCGTCGCCGTGATCGAGGTGCACGGCGTAGATCGCCTCGGGGAACACCTTGTCCGCCGTGCGGATGATCGCTTCGAGCATCAACTTGTGGGTGTAGGAGCGCGCCCCCTTGGAGATTTGGATGATGAAGGGCGCCTTCGAGTCGAGGCAGCCTCGGAAGAGGCCCATGGTCTGCTCGACGTTGTTGATGTTGTAGGCGCCGACGGCGAACCTGCCGTAAGCGACCTCGAAGAGCTGCTGGGTGGTGACGATCATGGTGGGAATATGCGTCATGCCCGCGCGAAATGCACGACTTCTTTTCCGCCTGATGTTTAGTAGTGAAACTCATCATCGCCCAAAATCCACGGATCGGCTCCATTTTCAGAGAGTTTCCTTCATCATCATCCCTGGAGGAGCGGGCAGGTGGGGTGCGTCGAGATTCCGGACTCCTCACCAGAAGGATCCGACGGCTCGGCCGGCGGCCTCGCCCTCCCTTTCCACAGTTCATGCTTGGGAAAAATCCGCTCGGTCGCGAAGCGAGGGAGGCGCCGCCGGCGGCGGCGCCGCGGCCGCGGTTTGAGTCCAGAATGTTGCGAGGGCGTCGCATGTTCCTCGGCCGAGGATGGACTCCACCCCTATCTTACGCGGGGATTTGGGCGTCGTGAAAAGGTCTTGCTCCCGGCGGGAAAGGGCCTAGACTGTCCCATCGTCGTCCATTGTTCTGCTCGAAAGCTTTGACCATCGCGCGATGGTTTCGCCCGATGAACGGGAGGCATGCGGCTCAAACGGCGCGTTGATTTTCTTATGCCATTTTCCCAGTTGGGCCTCTCGCCCCTTGTCCTCCAGGGAGTCCGCGCCGTCGGCTATGCCGAACCGACTCTCATCCAGCGCCGCGCCATTCCACCCGTCCTTGAAGGCAAGGACCTCATCGCCTCCGCGCAGACCGGCACCGGCAAGACCGCCGCGTTCGCGCTCCCCATCCTCACGCGACTGAGGGCGCACGGGCGCTGTCGCTGCCTTGTCCTTGAACCGACGCGCGAGCTGGCCGCCCAGGTGGAGACCGCGTTTCGCGATTTCGCGCGGTTCACCGATTTTCGCGTCGCTCTCCTTCATGGGGGAGTCGGCTACCACAACCAGCGGCGCGACCTCCAGCGTGGGGTCGACCTCGTTCTGGCGACACCGGGACGGCTCGAGGATCATCTCGCTCGGCGAACCCTGCACCTCAACGACATCGAAATCCTCGTGCTCGATGAAGTGGATCGCATGCTCGATATCGGGTTTTTACCGGCGGTCAAGCGCATCGTCTCGCGATGTCCGAAGGCGCGGCAGACGTTATTCTTCTCGGCCACGGCGCCTCCTCAGATCGCGGATTTCGCGGCATGGGCGCTGCGCGATCCGGTGCGCATCGAAATTGGCGCGAGCCGCTCGGTCGCCGCCTCGGTGACTCACGCGGTCTATCATGTGGGTTTCGACCAGAAGCGCAGCCTGCTTCTCGAATTGCTCAAGGCGACCGAGTTCGACAGCGTGCTCATCTTTACCCGGACCAAACGCGGAGCCGACAAGGTGGCGGCGATGCTGCGCGCCGCCGAGCATACGGTCGCCGCGCTCCACGCGAACCGTTCCCAGAATCAGCGGATGGAGGCTCTGGCGGGCTTCAAGTCGGGAAAATACGACATCATGGTGGCGACCGATATCGCCGCACGCGGCCTCGACATTCCGCATATCGAGCACGTCATCAACTACGACCTGCCGCAATGCCCGGAAGATTACATCCATCGCATCGGCCGCACCGCACGCGCCAGCGCCGAAGGCGACGCGATCACCTTCGTGTCCCCCGCGGAACACCTGCCGCTCGAAGCCATCGAGCGCGCCCTGGGCCGCCGCCTCCCCCGCGCCGAATGGGAAAAGGCCGTGCCCGTCCTCTCCCTGTACACCCCCCCGGAAGAAAAGAAGGCGTCCACCGGCGGCACCCGCCGCCGCGGCGCCCCGCGTCTGCTGAGGCGGCGGTGATCCGGCGAGTTTCATTTTTGGCAGGATAACGGGATTGAAGAGGACTGATGAAGTAGCGCAGTCTGCCCCTTGGCCGTTGTCTTCACTTCAAACGTACACGCTTATGAAATGCGTGCTCAGCCCTTCTCTGTCAACACCTCCAGATCCCTGCATTCCATCCTGCCTATCCTGTAATCCCGTCCAAATCCTCCCTTCTTCGGCTGAATGGTGGGATACAGAGGATTCCGCATCTCCCAAGGCCTTCGCAATGAACGCCGCGTCCCTGTTCGCGGATTGCGAGTTGCTATGGGTCAGGGTAGCTTGAGATTCGCGTCGGTGACGGCGCCTTCGGACGCGGAGTTCACCTGGGACGCGTACTTCGCGAGCACGCCGCGTGTGTAGCGCGGCTTGGGCGCTCTCCATTTGGCGAGCCGCTTTTTGATTTCCGCCGCGGGCACGCCGAGGTTGAGCTGGCGCTTCTTCGCATCGATGGTGATGGGGTCGCCATTTTGCACGATGGCCAAGGGCCCGCCGTCCTGCGCTTCCGGCGTGATGTGGCCCACGACAAAGCCGTGCGTGCCGCCTGAGAAGCGTCCATCGGTGATCAGCGCCACGCTCTTGCCCAAACCTGCGCCCATGATCGCCGAGGTGATCGAGAGCATCTCGCGCATGCCTGGCCCACCTTTGGGACCTTCGTAGCGGATCACCACTACGTCGCCGTGCGTGATGCGTCCTTGCTGCAAGGCCTCCAGCGTCAGCTCCTCAGAGT
>JABWAM010000249.1 GCA_013360985.1 Verrucomicrobiia bacterium
GTTCCGCATGCAAGCGCCGCTCGAGACGGCGCCGCTCGGAAGGCGTCCACGCGGACGCCCCGCGCCGCAGCCGCTGCAAAATTTCCGAACGCAGGGGATCCACGGTTCTCCGCTCACGGTTTCGAAGAGGACGCCGAAAAGGGATGTTCCTCCGGCGACTTTTGATCCATCCTTGGAGATTGCCATGAAGAGCGGAGGATGTCATTCGCGCGCTGAAAAGAAGCGTTCCGCGCCGGCGCGCCCCCTCATCTTTCGCCGCCTTCAAGTCCGCGTCGTGCCGCGGGCCGCGAACGATGCGTTGATCGCGCGGGCGGACGGCTCATGGAAGGCGCGTCTCACCGCGCCGCCCGTCGAAGGCGCCGCGAACGACGCCCTCATCCGCCTGGTCGCCCAACATTTCGGCCTGCCGCGATCCAAGGTGCGAATCGTGGCGGGACATTCCGCGCGCATGAAGCTCGTGGAGATCTCCGCGCCTCCCGACGCGCCGCTTGCAACGCGCGCGCGCGCCGCCTAAATACCCCCTCCATGCATTCCCTCGAACAGAGGTTCCGCGACCTCGCCGCGCAGGCCGCCGCCGATTTCGCCGCCGCAAACGACGCAAGCCGCCTCGAAACCGCGCGCGCGCGTTACTTCGGCCGGCAAGGGATTCTTCCCGATCTGATGAAGCAGCTCGGCTCGGCGCCCGCCGATCAGCGCGGCGCGCTGGGGCGGCTCGCCAACGAAGTCAAGGCCGCCGTGGCGGCCGCGCTGGAGAAACGCCACGCCGAAATCGACCGCAAGACCACTGCAGCGCCCGCGGATCTTGACCTCACCCTTCCGGGGCGCAGCCATCGCCCCGGCCGACGGCATCCGCTGACGCAAACGCTGGATCGCATCGTGGAAGTCTTTCGCGGCCTCGGTTTCGCCGTCATCGAAGGGCCCGAGATCGAAGACAATTGGCACTGCTTCGACGCGCTGAACACCCCCGCCGACCATCCCGCGCGCGATCTGCAGGACACCCTCTATCTCAAAGACGGCCGCCTGCTCCGCACGCAGACCAGCACGGTGCAAATCCGGGTCATGGAGAGCCACGCCCCCCCGATCCGCATCGTCGCGCCGGGGCGCGTTTTCCGCCGAGACGAGGTGGACGCGACGCACAGCGCCTGCTTCCATCAAATCGAGGGACTCTACGTGGATGAGGGAGTCTCCGTCGCCGACCTGAAAGGCGCCGTGGACCACTTCTTTCGCGCGCTCCTCGGACCTCGCGCGAAGACCCGCCTTCGTCCGCACTTTTTCCCCTACACCGAACCGAGCTTCGAAATTGATTGCGCCGCCGACGCCCTCGGCATCCGCGGCAAGGAATGGCTCGAAATCGCCGGCTGCGGCATGGTGGATCCGAACGTCTTCAAGGCCGTGAACTACGACCCCGAACGCTGGACAGGATTTGCGTTCGGCATGGGAATCGAACGCCTCGCGATGATCCTTCACGGCATCGACGACATCCGTCTCTTCTACCAGAACGACCTCCGTTTCTTACGGCAGTTTTGATGCGCGCCCGCGGGCCGGGGGGGGCATGAACCGATTCCGACACTGGATCCCCGTCGCCGGTTGGTCGGCGATGATCTTCGGCCTCTCGAGCATCCCCGGTTACGATCTCCCGCCGCCTCCCTCCTTTCTCGAATATCTCCAGGGCTTCGTTCAACTCGACAAATTTGTCCACCATCTCCTCTTTGCGGGCTTCGCCTGGCTCTGTGTCCGCGCGATGGTCATGCATCGGCCGGCGCGCAACCTCGCCGGGGCGGCTCTCTTCGCCGCGCTCCTCGCGTCCGCCTTTGGCGCCACGGACGAATGGCACCAGATCCTGACGCCCGGACGATCCTGCGACTTCTTCGACTGGTTTTCCGACACCGTTGGCGGCGTGTTGGGCGCGAGCCTCGCCGCGCTTGCCTATGCCGTCCTGAGGCGCATGGGGCGCTTCCCTTTTGCGCGCGAAACTTCATGAAACCCAATCCCACCGCCGCCCGGATCCGCGCGTTGGAGATGGAGATTGAGGCGCACAATCGCGCCTATTACGTCGACGCGCGCCCGCAGATCTCGGACTACGAATACGACCGCCTCTCGGCCGAACTGCGCGCGCTGGAGGAGGCCCACCCCGAACTCGCTTCGCCCAACTCGCCCACCCGCCGCGTTGGAGGCGCGCCTCTCCCAGGGTTCGCCACGGTGTCCCACCGCGTGCCGATGATGAGCCTCGACAACACCTATTCCCTCGACGACGTCCGCGGATTCGTCGCCCGCGCAACGAAACGCGTGTCCGTCGATTCCCTCGAATGGGTGCTGGAGCCCAAGATTGACGGAGTCGCCATCACGGTGATCTACGAAAACGGGGAGTTCCGTCGCGGCGCCACGCGCGGCGATGGACGCCTCGGCGACGACATCAGCGCCAATCTTCGCACGATCCGCGCGCTCCCTCTCCTCGTGCAACCGCGCGCCCCCTCCTCCGCGCGCGTCGAGCGCACCGATCTCTTCGCGTCAAACGCGATCGCAGCCGCGAAGATCCCGAGCCTTTCGCACATCGAAGCGCGGGGCGAGGTCTATATGCACCGCGCGGATTTCGATGCGCTCAATCGCGAGCGCGCCAACGCGGGCGAGCCGCCGTTCGCCAATCCGCGCAACGCCACCGCCGGCGCCCTCAAACTCCTCGACTCGAAACTCGTCGCCCGACGTCCGCTGCGCGTCCTCCTCTACGGCATCGCCGAAATCCGCGGACTCCCCGTGACGCGACAAACCGAAGCGCTCGCCCTGCTCGCCGATCTCGGGTTCCCCACCCCGCCGCGCATCTGGCGCTGCCGCACCATCGAGGAGATCGAGCGCGCGCTCGGCGAACTCGATGCCTACCGCCGCACCCTGCCGTTCGACACCGACGGCGGCGTCCTCAAGGCCGACCTCTGCGCCCATCAACAGATCCTCGGAAACACCAGCAAGGCGCCCCGTTGGGCCATCGCCTTCAAGTTTGAAGCGGAAAAAGCCGAAACCCGCCTCCGCGCCATCACGGTTCAGGTCGGACGAACCGGCGCGCTCACCCCGGTCGCGGAATTGGAGCCGGTCGTCATCTCCGGTTCGACCGTCAGCCGCGCCACTCTCCACAACGAATCCGAAATCCTTCGCAAGGATATCCGCGTCGGCGACGTCGTGGTCATCGAAAAGGCGGGAGAAGTCATCCCCGCCGTCGTGCGGGTCGTTCCTGAAAAACGTCCCAAGGACGCCCGCCCTTTCCAAATGCCGAATCGGTGCCCCGCCTGCGGCGGTCGCGTCTCTCGCGATCTCGTCGGGGACGAAGCGGGAACCCTCCTGCGCTGCGAAAACCTCTCCTGCCCCGCTCAGATTCGCCGTCGCATCCTGCACTTCGCCTCGCGCGGAGCGATGGAGATCGAGGGACTCGGCGAGGCGCTCGTGGATCAGCTCGTCGCCGCGAAACTCGTCGGAGACATCGCCGATCTCTATCGCCTCCGCCAGGATCAACTCCTCGGGCTGGAGCGCATGGCGGAAAAATCCGCCGACAATCTGCTCGCCGCCATCGCCGCCAGCCGGTCCCGCGGCCTCGGCCGCCTCCTCTTCGCCCTGGGAATCCGCCACGTCGGCGCCGCCTCGGCGCGCGCCCTGGCAGCCCATTTTCGCACGCTCGATCTCCTTCGCGCCGCAACCGAGGAGCATCTCATGGAGG
>JABWAM010000250.1 GCA_013360985.1 Verrucomicrobiia bacterium
AGGCCGCCCGCGGTGTCGATGGTCTGGAGCTGCTTGAGGAGGACGTCGTAGAGCTCGGTGGTGCGGGTGACGTTCGACTTGAGCTGCGCGTACTCGGCGGCCTTCTGATTCGCCTCGACGGCCTGTTTCTCGGCGTCGGCGAGGCTCTTCGCGAAGGCCTCCTTCTGTTTGACGAGCGACTGACGGTAGGCGGCGATCTGCTCTTTGGTCTGCTTGAGGGTGATGTCGAGGAGCTGCTGCTTGCGTTTGATGTCTTCCGCGATGCGCTGCATCTTCGGATGCTTGGGGCGCAGGACCTTGGCCATCTCGGCGCGCTCGCTTTCGAGGAGGGCGAGGGAGCTTCGGAGGTTGCTGCTGTCCTCGGCGATCTTGACGCCGCTCGGCATGGCGACCTGGTCCGGCGCGCGGTTGGTGCCCGATTCGGCGGCGCGCGCGGCCTCCGACGCTCCGGGCGCGGCGAGGCGGTTGAGCCGTTGCTCGGCGGTCTCGGCGTCGAGGAGCTCGAGTTCGGTGTTTTTTTCCGCGAGCTGGCGCTTGAGGTCCACCAAATACTGGGTCGAATAGTTCGCCTGTCCCTCGAAATACGCCACGTTGTATTTCTTCTGAAAATCGAAAAGCTCCTGCTCGGCCTTGCGGCGCTCGGCGTCGAGGCGTTCCACCTCGCGAAGGATGTTCGACGCGACGTTCTCCGTCACCTCGTCGTGGCTCTTTTTCTTGGAAGCGATGTACTCGCGCATGACCTGATCGAGGAAACGCTTGGCGAACTCCGCGGAGGTGCTCGTCACCGAAAGGCTGAAGATGGAGGTGTTGCGCACCTGAAAGACCTGGAGCGTCGGACTCGGATCGAAGGTGAGCGACTTCTCGAAGTCCGAAAGCTTGCGGCGCGCCGCGTCGAGCACGGCGCGGCTCTGCATGAGTTGCACCTGGGTGCCGTAGAAGTTGCTGAGCTCCTCGTTGACCACGTTGTCGACGGCGACGTTCACGCGCGGACGCACCATCATGCTCCCCACCGCCTTGAAGATGTCCGGCTGGCGATAGGCCTTGTAAGCGCCGTAGAGCAGCGCGCCGACCACGCAGACCGCGATCAGCCACCACCGCTTGAGGATGATGTCCCGATACTTCTCGAACTGGATCGCGAAGTTGATCCGGTCGATGACGTTCGTGCTGAGCGGCGGCGGGGGAGGAGGGACCGCCGCGGGCGCGGGGTTCGCGGGCGGATTCATGAACGGATCAAAAGTTGATGAGTTTCTCGGGCACGATCACCATGTCGTCGGGCAGGAGTTCCACGTCGTTCTCCATCTTCCCATCCTTCAGCACGGAAAGCACGTCCGCCGTGAGCTTGACGCTCTTGCCCTCCGCATCCTTGCGCACCACCTGCACCTTGCGACCGTTGGCGAAAGAACTAAATCCACCCGCTTTGATGATCGCCCGGCTCAACATATATTTTTCATCGCGCGGCATATCCTGGACGCCCTGCGAACGAACCTGGCCCACCACCGAGATTTGCCGCATCCTTCCCACATGCGGCATCTCGAAGGGCTTCGGCGCCAACTCCTCGACCGAAAGCAGCACGGTGGCCTTGAAGTAGAGATCCTTTTCGAGTTGCGCCTTGAGATCTCTCGCCGCCGCAGCGACCGTCTTGCCCGCCACCAGAAACTTGCCGAGATACGGCGTCTCGATCTCGCCCGAGGCGGTCACGGGCAGAATCCGTGTTTCCTCCCGATCCTCCAGCACGCGATAGCTGAGGCGATCGCCCACCTGAATCACATGCGTCTCCGGTTGGACGACCGCCGTCGAGGCGTTGGTCGAATTCGCCGCCAAAGCCGAAGCCCCTCCTGCAAGGAGAGATCCGACAAGGGCCGCCAGGATCAAGCAGTGGACGGGTTTCACGGCGCGCGATCAAAACTGGTGGTTGACGTCGAAGAACGCCACATTTTGCGTGTAATCGAAAAGGTTGTAGTTCGCGTCGCGCTCGGTGCGTTGATACCCGACCGTCAGGCGCGTGGACGGGGTCATCTGGTAGCCGATCGTCGGCCCCACGCCCCAGCGCGTCCCTTTCTGCGCCAAGATGCCCGCGGAATCGCGGAACCATTCGTGGTAAAAACTCAACGCGGTCGTCACCTGCTGGACGATCTCGGCGTTCACGGAATAGTCCACGCGATAGACGTCGGTGAAGTTCGTGCCGATGCCCAGCGTGGTGTAGCGGCGCAGCGTCAAGGCGTGGTTGAGCCAGCGGTTGAGTTGGTTGTTCAAGGTGGCCGTGAAGACCACCGAGTTGAAGGAACTCGTGTCGCCGATCGTGCCGTTGTTGTCGAAACTCGATCCCTGGAAGCTCACCGACGCGCCGCCGCGCAGATATTCGCTGAGAATCGCGTCCGTATATCCCCCGACGCTCCATGTCCTTCCGTTGTTCTGCACCTCCCTCTCGTAGTCCGTGATGATGTAGGAGCCGAGCAGCCCGAAGGTGAGCTGCGGCGCGTAGCGATATCCGATGCGCCCATAGAACTCGTGGGAATTCTGGTCGAGATACTCGTACCCGTCATCCAGCGTGCGGAAGATGGTGTAGTCGTAGCCGCTCGTGAGAATGATCTGGTTGAGATCCCAGTCCGCCGAAATCCCCGACGTATTGTTGAGGCGACGGAAGGTCGTGATATTGCTGAGCTGGCTGGTCGCGATCGGATCCTGCTGGATGCCGATGCGATCGTGGATGTTGATGCGCACGTCGTCCACGTACACGTTGAAATCGAGCATCGAGGTGGGCTCGATGAGGATCCCCGATGTGTCGAGCGACGGATGCCTCCAGTACTTCGAGTAGGCGAACCCCAGGATAAGATCCAAGCTGTTCAGTTGGGAGGCCGGCCAGTGCATCCCCAGCGTGAGGTGCGGCGTCGTGATGAAATCGTGTTCACGCGCCTTGGGAGCGAGGCCGATGTTGTCGTTGTATTCCTGGCGAAGGCCTGCCGCCATGCGGAAGCTGACTTTGCCCACGCGCATCGTCGCCTGCGAATCATCCACCTGCTGCCGCGTCTCCCGCGCCATGTTTGCGGCTTCGACTCCCGTCATCGAAATCGCGGGGTCGAACTGCGCGAACGCAGGCGCGGCGGCGCACACGACGGCGAGAAATGCCGTCGCGCCAAAACGCACGGGAAAGGCTCTGGAGGTTTTCAATGGCGCCTCATATAAAGGTTTTCAATGGCGCCTCATGCGCCTCGTGCAAAAAGGTGGAGACCAGCATAGCGGAACCGCAAAAAAACACAAATCAAACATCCTTATATTTCACCGCGCCAACGACGTCCATAACCTTATGCGCGCGCGCGGGTTGCCTCAAGCAAAAATAACACCGACGGATGAAGCGGGTTGGCTCCAGCCAGACCTGCCCCCCCGCCGCTCCGCCTCACATACTGCCGCCTCGGCCCGCCCCGACGCCTCTTCCCCCAAATCCACGGATCAGTTCGATTTTCAGAGAGCAACCCTCCTCATCATCCATGGAGGATCGGAGAGGTGGGTCGTGTCGAGATTCCAAACTCCCCACAAAAAGGGTGCGACGGCTCGGCCGGCGGCCTCGCCCTCCCTTTCCACCGTCCGTGCTTGGGAAAAATCCGCTTGGTCGCGAAGCGAGGGAGGGCGCCGCCGCCGGCGGCGCCGCGGCAGCGGCTTGAGTCCAAAATGTTGCGAGGGCGTCGCATATTCCTC
>JABWAM010000251.1 GCA_013360985.1 Verrucomicrobiia bacterium
CCCAGCCGCCCGCTCCCGCTCACTCGCGCCCAGGCGGATGCCCTGACCCAGATCGCGGGCGCCCTGCGCGAAAAGGCGCCGAAACCGATCCTGCTCTTCGGCGTGACCGGCAGCGGAAAGACCGAGGTCTATCTTCAGGCGATCGCCGAGGTCCTCCGCGGAGGAAAGGGCGCCATCGTCCTGGTCCCCGAAATTTCTCTCACTCCGCAGACGGTCGAACGCTTCCGATCGCGCTTTTGCCTTCGCGATCTCCCCGCGCACGACGCGTCGTCCTCTCCGCCCGCCTCCACGGCGGACGCCGCCGCTGCCGCGGACGCGGCGGCGGCAGCCCAAAATCCGCTCGCGGTTCTGCACAGCGGGCTTTCGGAAGGCGAACGCTTCCGCGAATGGCAGCGCATCCGTTCCGGCGAAGCGCGAATCGTCGTCGGCGCGCGCTCCGCGATCTTCGCGCCCGTGCGCGACCTGGGCCTGATCGTCGTGGATGAGGAGCATGAGCCGGCCTACAAGCAGGAGGAAATGCCGCGCTACCACGCGCGGGACATCGCCGTGATGCGCGGCCGCCTTGAAGAGGCGGCGGTCCTCCTCGGTTCGGCGACGCCCTCGCTCGAGTCGTTTCATAACGCGCGCACGGGCAAGTACGCGCTTTGCCGCCTTCCGGAACGCATCGACGGCCGCAAGCTTCCGCGCGTTCGCGTCGTGGATCTGCGCGCCGAGATCATGCGGCAAAAAGGGCTCTCGGTCTTCTCGCAAAGCCTGCACGGGGCGATCCTTTCCCGCCTCGAACGCGGCGAACAAGCGATCCTCTACCTGAACCGTCGGGGATATTCGGCGAGCCTCCTCTGCCGCAAGTGCGGCTTCGTGGCCATGTGCCCGGAATGCAGCCTCGCCCTCTCCTATCATCGCGCGGAGCAAAAACTCCTCTGCCATTTCTGCGGTCATCAGGAAAGGGCGCCCGACCGCTGCCCGAAGCCCGATTGCCGCGACCCCTCGATCCGCTTTCAAGGGTTCGGCACCGAAAAACTCGAGGAAGCCGTCAAAGCCTGTTTCCCGCAGGCGCGCGTGGCGCGGATGGATTCGGACACCATGACGCGCCGCGCGGACTACGCGCGCACGCTCCTTCGTTTTCGCATGGGCCGGATCGATATCCTCCTCGGCACGCAGATGATCGCCAAAGGCCTCGATTTTCCCCGCGTGACGCTCGTCGGAATCATCTATGCCGACCTTGGGCTGCATCTCCCCGATTTCCGGAGCGGCGAACGCACCTTTCAGCAGATCACCCAGGTCGCGGGACGCGCCGGGCGCGGCGAAGTCGAGGGAGAGGTCATCGTCCAAAGCTTCACCCCGCATCATTCCGCCATCCAATTCGGACGCCGCCAGGATTATGAAGGGTTTTACGAGGAAGAGACCGGGTTTCGAGAGAAGCTGGACTACCCGCCCTTCAATCATCTCACCAAAATCGAGTTCACCTCCGCCCAGGCGAGCAAGGCCGAGTTCGCTGCGAAAAAGTTCCGAGAGACGTTCGAACGGCGCGTCGGCGCGCGCGCGCGGCTGCTCGGCCCGAACCCCGCTCCCCTCCCTCGCCTCCGCGGGCGCTACCGTTTCCATCTCCTGCTTCGCGAGAGCCGCCGAAAGGCGCAGCGCGCCGAACTCCGCGCGATGCTCGCCGAATGGCCGCGCGACGGCGATGTCCGGGTCGTCGCGGACGTGGATCCCGTCCAGATGCTTTGACCCTCCATCGCGCGCCCCTTTTCATCCTCAAAAGAAAATGGTAGCCCGTACGGGAATCGAACCCGTCTCTTGGCCTTGAGAGGGCCATGTCCTAGCCGATAGACGAACGGGCCACGTCGGCGAACGCGGGCAAGATAAAGAGAGCGCGCCGCGCGCGCAAGCGCGCTTTCGGAGCCTCAGAACATGACGGAAATGAGGATGAGGCGCGCCATCCTCATTTCCGGACACACTCTCAAGCACGGACTGTAAAAAGGAATCGGATCCATGGATTTGGATTGCGGAGGCATCGCGCGTTCCTCGATCGAAGTCGAAGGCGGGCGCTCCAGGCCTTCGCGAGAATTCAGGACGACGCTTCGGCGTTGACCGCGGCGGGCTTCCTCCCGTCTACTGGCGGGGATGCGAATCGTCATGGCTTCCAGCGAGGTGTCGCCCTACGCCACGACCGGCGGGCTGGGCGAAGTCGTCGCCTCGCTGCCTCCCGCGCTCGCGGCGCTCGGCCATGACGTCGCGGTCTTCATGCCGTTCTACCGCGGCGTCCGCGAGGAGGGCGCCGAACTGCTGCTCCGGGACACCCTCCCTTTCGGAGATCGCGAGACCGCCTGGGAGGTGCGCCTGGTCGATGACGCGCAGGGGTGGCGACTCTACGGGGTGCGCAAAGACGAATTCTTCGACCGCCGCCACCTCTACGGCGAAGGCGACCGCGATTACGAGGACAACGCCGAACGCTTCATTTTTTTCTGCCGCGCCGTGTTGCGCTCCATCGAGAAACTCGGTCTGGCGCCCGACATCCTCCATGTCCACGACTGGCAGAGCGCGCTGCTCCCTTCGCTCTTGGCCGCGCGACGCGGGCCGCGCCCGGCCTCTCTGCTCACGCTTCACAATCTCGCCTTTCAAGGCATCTTTCCCGCCGCGCGCTTCGGGCTTACGGGGCTTCCCCGCGAATTCTTCGGCGTCCGAGGGCTGGAGTTCTTCGGACAGATCAACCTGCTCAAGGGGGGGATTGTGCATGCCGACGCGGTCAGCGCCGTCAGCCCGACCTACGCGCGCGAGATCCAGACCGCGGCGATGGGGTGCGGCCTCGAAGGCGTCCTCTCGGAGCGCCCCGGCAAAGTGGTCGGGATCCTCAACGGAATCGATCCTTCGCGCTGGGATCCGGCGACCGACACGCAAATCCTCGAGACGTTCGACGCGACCGATCTCTCGGGGAAAGCGGCCTGCAAACTCGCGCTCGCGCGCGAACTCGGCCTCCGCCTCGGACGGCTTCCCTCCCCGATCTTCGCCATGGTCGCCCGCCTCACCCCGCAAAAGGGGCTCGACCTCCTCCTCGACGCAATCCCTGAGCTTGTGGATCTCGGCGCGAAGGTCGTCGTGCTCGGAAGCGGCAGCGCCGAGTATGAAGACGCGCTGCGCGCCGCCGCCGCGCGCCACAAGGGCCGCATGGCGACGCGCATCGGGTTCGATGAACGCCTCGCGCGACGCATCTTCGCGGGAAGCGACTTTTTCCTCATGCCTTCGTTCTTCGAACCGTGCGGCCTGAGCCACATGCAGGCGATGCGCTACGGCAGCATTCCGCTCGTGCGGGCGACTGGCGGCCTGGACGATTCCGTCACGGGCTTCGGACCGGGGATTGCCGCGCCGAATGGATTCAAGTTCGAGGGAACCGATCCGAGGGCCTTGATCCGCGCGGCGCGCGAGGCGATCCGCGTCTTTCGCCATCCGGAACGGCTTACCGCGATGCGCGCGGCGGCGATGCGCGCCGATTTCTCCTGGTCCACCTCGGCGCGCGCCTACGAAAACCTGTATTCCACCCTGGCCTCCAAGGCATGAATCACGGAAGCTCTCCTCCCTTCGCCTCCATGTCGGAAATCCGCCAAGACCCTCTCCTCGGCCGCTGGGTGATCGTCGCCACGGACCGCATGCGACGCCCCAATGCGTTCGCGAGCGCCGGCGCGGCGCCGCCCG
>JABWAM010000252.1 GCA_013360985.1 Verrucomicrobiia bacterium
GCGGCGCGCCACGGCGCGCGCTTTCGCGGCGCCTTCGATCAGGAGGCGCTCCACGCCCGGTAAATCGGCGGCCAACTCCGCGCGGCGTTTCCGCGCGGACGCAAACGTTTCCCAGAGACAGTCGAACAACTTCTTCTTGAGATCGCCCCAACCGGTTCCACCCGCACGCAGGCGGGCGTCCATGTCCTGAAACTCCTTTTCGGACGCGACGAGCTTGAGAATCCGCCAGGCGGCGTTCTTCTCGAGGTCCTTCTTCGGCGCCTCGAGCGGCTGGCTATCGCTGACGATGCTCATCACCTTTTTCTTGAGGGCCTTTTCTTCGAGAAAGATCTCCAGCGTGTTTCCGTAGCTTTTGGACATCTTCTGTCCATCGACGCCGGGGACGAGGGCGACCTCGTCGCGGATGCGCGATTCAGGCACGACGAAGACCTCGCCGAACTTGAGGTTGAACTTGATCGCGAGGTCGCGCGTGATCTCGACGTGCTGCTTTTGGTCGCGTCCGACGGGAACGACGTGGGCGTCGTAGATGAGGATATCGGCGGCCATGAGGACCGGGTAGGCGAAGAGGCCGTGCGAAGGGGCGATCCCCCGGGCGACCTTATCCTTGTAGGAATGACTCTTTTCGAGCAGGGAGAGCGGAGTGATCACCGAGAGCAGCCAGGCAAGCTCGGTGACTTCGGGCACGTCGGACTGGCGGAAAAAGACGGCGCGTTTCGGATCGAGGCCGCAGGCGAGAAAATCGAGGGCGACATCGCGCGAGTTGGCGCGCATCGCCGCGGCATCCTGCACGGTGGTGAGGGCGTGGAGATCGGCGATGAAATAGTAGGCTTCCCCCTGCTCCTGCAGATCGATGGCGGGACGCATCATGCCCAGGTAGTTCCCGAGATGGAGGGCGCCCGAAGGCTGGATTCCCGAAAGGATGCGCATGAGGAGGCAGCCTGCCAAACGGCGGCGCACCGAGGCAAGCGCGGAAGGTGCGGCGGAAACGCTTTACCGCCCGATCGTTCCGCCGACGCAGCGGAGATTAACCCGCCCGTTTCTGGCCGTTCGGCCCCTGATCGTTCGAAGAAACGGGCTTCTTCGAATCGTCGATCTGGACGGTCTTGTCTACCTCGTCCTCGACTTCGCGGGCGGCCTTTTGGAACTCGCGTTTGGCCTGGCCCAATCCCCGCGCGAGCTCCGGCAAACGCTTCGCTCCGAAGAGGAGCAGCACCACGAGAAAGATGATGATCCACTCGCCGCCGCTGGGCATGCCCCAAGCGAAGGTGTCGACCGCGGTCATTGGACCTCCCCGAATTCGCCGCGGCGGTTCTTGGCCCACGCCTCTTCATTATGCCCGAGGTCCACGGGCTGCTCCTCGCCATAACTCACCGTGCCCACTTGCTTCGGGGAGACCCCGAGGTGGACCAGGTAGTCGCGCGCGGCCGAGGCGCGGCGCTGACCCAACGCGCGGTTGTATTCGAGCGTGCCCCGTTCGTCGCAATGCCCGGCGACCATGAGTTTCTTGTCGGGGTTCTCCTTGCACCATTTCGCGATCTCCTCGAGCGTGCCACGATCTTCCTCGCCGATCACGGCGCTATCGAAGGCGAAGTGGATGACGCCCCACTTGCCGTAGCTCACACCGCCCTTGATATCGAGGCGATCCCGCTCGGGGATTCCACCGCCATCGTCCGTCGTCTCGGGGACATTGCCGATCACGTCGCCGGAATCGTCGATCGCCCCGCCCGGACCGACAGGCCTGGGCGTCGGGCTTTCGCATCCCGCGAGCAGGAAAGCGAGACCGGCAATCAACAGAAGAGGGCTCCACGAAAGGGTTTTCATAGGTTGTAAAAACGCGGTTCTCCGAGCGATCAGCGCCCCGACCAACTCGGTTGGGTGCAGTTCCCGAAGTTCTTCGTCAACTGAACGGCATCTTTCCGCACGGTGTCAAGGATATAGAGATCGGTGCGCCCCCCCACAGTTCGCGCAAACACCAGGTGGCGGCTATTCGGCGCCCAATCGGGATCTTCGCAGCTTCCCTCCGAGGCGAGAGTCCGCGCCTCGCCTCCGCTCGCCGCCACGGAAGCGACCGCGAAATGCCCGCCGCTCATCGTGCTGTAGGCGATCTGTTTGCCGTCGGGCGACCAGGAAGGTTCGGTGCAGTACCCCCCCGAACTCACGCGCCGCACGCCGCCGCCGCCGGCGGCGGGGATCACATAGATTTGCGGACGCCCTCCGTCGTCCGAGGAATAGGCGATCTGCTTGCCGTCGGGCGACCAGGAAGGCGAACTCTCTCCGCCGCGCGTTCGCGTGAGGCGCTGGAGGTTGCCGCCTGCCGCGGACATCACGTAGAGCTCGGGATTGCCGTCCTTGCTGAGCGTGAGCGCGAGGCGCGCGCCGTCGGGCGAAAAGGCGGCGCCCGAGTTCAGCCCTGGATACCGCGCGACGACGCGGCGCGCGCCCGAGGCAAGATCGGCCACATAAACGTCCGGGTACCCCGAGCGGTACGAGGTGAACGCGATCTTCGTTCCCGCCCGATTGAAGGCGGGCGCCGTCACGATCGAAGCGTCTGAGGTGAGCCGCGCGACGTTGTGGAAGTCGTAGTCCGTCACGTAAAGCTCTTTACGACCGCTCTTGTCGGAGATGAAGGCAATGCGGGCGCGGGCGATCCCCTTGTTACCGGTGATCTTCTCGACGATGGCGTCGGCGACCTCGTGAACGGCTCGGCGCAGGTTCCCTGACGCGGAAGGGCTGATTACCGGCGCGCCGGCGGCCTTGAAGACTTTGCCCTGTACGGAACTCGCGGAGGCCGATCCCTCCACGACGTACTCGCCGCCGTTGCCGACGACCTTGAACCACCCGCTGCGATCGAGGTCGGCAGCCAAGATTTTCGCGGCTTCGGCGCCCGACGGGCCGCCGAACGCCGCCACACGAATGGCGATCACGTCGCCGGGCTTGACGACCTCCACGTCGTGCGCCGCGAACAGCGAATCGACATGCGGAAGGAGGGCAAGCGCCGCGAAAGCCAAGAGGCGAACGATCGAGCGTGAAGGAAGGGTCATGGTCGTTGGATTTTGAAGTGAACGATAATTTCGGCGAAAGGGCTTCCCAGATCCTCAGGCGGAGGCGGGAGTTTCTTCACCCGGTTGGCGGCGGCGAGCGCGGAATCGTCCATTGTCCGATTTCCGCTCGAGGCCACGAGGGATACCTTGGTGATCGCGCCGCTTTTTTCAACGCGAATCAACACTCGAGCGACCAACCCGTTGTCGAGACCGAGCGGCGGCGTCCAGGCCGCGTACATCTCCTGGAAAACCTTTTGGAAATATCCGGCGAAAGGGTTCGGCTGTCCGGATCTCCCCATGCCGCCGCCGCCTTTCGCGGTGACCAACCCCTCGCTTCCCTCTATTCGAGAAAGGAGACGACGGGCGAACGCCTTGGGATCGTAGCTCGCGCCCGCGGAAACGGATCGAGACGTCTTGGCAGCGGGCGCGCGACTCGCCGCCGCGGAGGAGGATCGCGTGATGCGCACCACGCGGTTGGTCTGAAGAATTACTCGGGGACGCGCGGATCTCTCCGTCGCCTTCGGTTTCGGCAGATTCTTTTTGGGAGGAGGTTTCGGCGCGATTACGTCGGGCGCCGGCGGCGGCGGCGGTGCAGGCGGCTCCGGTTGCGGCGTAGGCGGCTCGGGTTCGGGAGGCGAGG
>JABWAM010000014.1 GCA_013360985.1 Verrucomicrobiia bacterium
GAACTGGCCCTGCGGCGGATCGAGGAGGCGCGGGCGCGAAAACCGTCTTCGGATTCGTCCGATCCGGATCGTCCCGACGGGTCTGCCCGCAGGATTCGCGGCGCGGCGCTATTTTCGGAGGTTCAGGCCGAGTTCGTGTCCGAGGCGCATGAGGAAGTCCGCAGAAGCAAGCACGTCTGACTTCGCGGTCGCTGCCCGGCTCGTGTCAATGCCGAGATAACCCGAGTAACCGTGGCGCTTGAGTCCTGTGAGGAAACCGCGCCAGTCGATGATTCCGCGGCCGCAAGGGAGATGATCGAGCGTTTGGCCGTCGTGATCGGCCACGTGGAAGTTTCCGTATCGGCCGCGAAGCTTCTCGAGGGCGATCGGAATGACTTCTCGTTGCTTGGCGAAGTGGGCCGTGTCGAAGTTGGCCTTGAGATTGGGGCGGCCGACGTGCTCCAGCAGCCGCAGCATGCTGTCGGAAGAAGCGATCATTTCGCCGACACGCGGCTCCATGAGCACGATGCGGCCGTGCGTCGCGGCCAAATCCGCGATCTCGCGGCAACTGCCGACGAGGGTCTTCCAGTCGCGATCGAAGGAGTAGTCCTTCGGAATCTGAACGGCGGAGGTCTGGGTGTATCGGTATTTTCGGCCGACTTGATAGGGAAGCCCGTTCGGATACCGCACATGCGGCGGATAACTCGCCAGGTGCAGCGTTTCCGCGCCGACAAGGTTCGCGGCTTCGCAGGCGTTGTGGACCGTGCGCATCGCCGCGCGGCGGCGGCGGGGATCGGGATGAGTGAGGTTCGCGTCCACCGCGCAGAAGTTGTGGCAGCGCAGTCCGAGATCGCCGAGCGTTTGTCGCAGGGCGGCCGCGCGCTTTCGCATGATCTCCGAGTGCGCCGGCCCGATGCCTTCGAGTTCGATGTGGTGAAAGCCCCACGCGGCGATCTCGCGAAATCCGCGTTCCATTCCTTTGAAGGAAGGGGGATACCCGTGTTTGACGATGGTGACGAGATAGCTGACGCTGAGCGTGATCATGGGAAAAGGTTCGGAAATTTTGGTTTCCGAGGTCGTTTTCGGTCGACTCCGCGCGACGGAAGGGTGCCGACGGAAGAGGAGTTATTCGGTGAGGAAACGGAGGAAACGGACGCGCCAGGTGACGCCGGTCACGCTTGTCGCGTCGGCGGCCTCGACCCGGTCGACTACGGCCTGAGCCATCGCTTCGCCGAGGATGTTGGTCCGGCCGCGGACGACGGAGACGTTTTGTCCGAGCGCCCAGATGCTGAACTGACTGCCGCGCACGGTGACGTTGTTGGCGATGGCGCGGATCACAGCTTCGCGCCGCCAGTCGGTATCGGCATTGATCGAGGGGGGATTGGTGAAGCAGGCGACACGGCTGGCGAGATCCCCGAGGCTCGAGTACGGAACACCCGACATGACGTTGGTGACGGTCGCGAACAACGCGCTGTGCGAGCCGAGCGGCACGGATCCTCCCAACGCATCGGACGGATTTATCGGGGTTCGCATGAGCAGGGCGGCGAGCGCGCCCTTCTGGCTTGGGTCGTTGACCACCAGGTCCCGCATCGTATTGACGTTGATCTTCCCCGGAGTGCGGAGGCCGGCGTCGACGCGGTTGGCGGTGAAGATGTCGAGGAGAGCCCAGTCGGGCGCTTGGGCGCCGGAATTGTAATTCGACCAGCCGTCGCCGTACATCTTGAGCGTCATGAACGCGTTCGAGTAAGAGACCGCGCCAAGGAATCCCGCAGAAGGGAATGCCCCGCCGACGAATGGGAATCCGCCGTCTCCACCGGGTCCGGAGAGGAGTCGCGAGGGATCGTTTCCATCGCCGGCCATCGCGCCTCCGGGCGCGTAGGTGCTATTCTGGGAGCCTAAGGTGACGATCACTCCCGCCGACCAATCGTCGGGCGTATTGTTTACGCGGGGATCTCCGGGGGTGCGGACAGAAGCATTGTAGAAACTGTTCGTCGAGATGGTGGTAAAAGGGACCGTCAGAGAGATGGGGATGAGGGCCAATGGGCGCGCGGGGAGGATGGCGAGATCGAATCGAGCGAAGTTCGCGCCATTGGTGGCGCCCCAAAGATTGGTGAGGGCGCCTCCGGGCGTGAAGCTGATGTTGAGAGGCATCCCGACGGAGTTCGTGGGGATATAGATCAGCGGGGCGGCCGTCATGTTCGAGAGAACCGCGTAGGCGTAGTTCCCTATGGACGCGTTCAGATTAGCCGCAGCCGTTCCGAAGATCAGGTTTGTAGAGGAGCTTCCGCCGTCCCAAGTCAGAAGGACAGACGGAATAGCGCGGCAGAACATCACGTTGGTTCCGTGCGTATAGGCGGTCTGCCAGAGATTGAAGACCTCCCAGAGGGCGGTGTTGGTGACGGCGACTACGAAATTGGAGCCGTCGAGGGAAACGGTGGCGCGAGTATCGAGGACGAACTCATTGAGGTAAGGGACGTTTTCGATGCCGAGATAGACTGGCGTGGACCACGGATCGTCTGCGCCGCTGTCGGTGGGGAAGACATCGGCATCCAGTTGATCGCGAAGATTGGCCGCGAGTTGCCAGAGGGAGGCGCCGAACTTGTTGCTGAGGACGGAAGAGTTCTGGGAGATCGCGTTGAAGAAGTTGGTGACCGCGACTCCGGCGACGACATTCGAGAAGGCGGCGTCGTTGAGGTTGACGCGGAGACGGCCGTTGGTTTGGCGTTCAGTCTCGGCGGTCCAGACCGTGGCGAAGAGCGCGGCGCTTTGGGAAAAGACTTTCGAGTAATCGAATCCAGGCACCGAGCCAAGCTCCGCCACGGTGGCGAGCGGCGGATTTCGGTTCGCCACAATGTCTTGTCCGAGGGATTCGCCGACTTGAAGGAGTCCTCGAAGATCCACGCCGATTTGGCCGTACTTTGAAGCCGTGAGATCTCCGAAGGCGGCTTTGTTCGTGACGCCCGCGGTATTTAGATTGATTTTGGAGGATTCGTCATCGATCCAGTAGGCGTAGCGGATCGTGCCGCGGATCGCGCTCACCTGACCGGTGGCATACGCGTTCGTGTACCAGACCCACGGAGCGAAAACGCGAGAAATCCCATTCGACGGATAAGTGAGGCCGACGCCTTTGAGGGGGGCGTCGCGATTCAGGTAGGTCGCCGAGAAAGGGTTCACCGAGAAGACGACATTGGCGGTATTGGTGCCGAAGAAGGCGTCGCAGTTGGTGACTCCTCCCGAAAAAACGTTGGTCGTAACGCCGGTGACGTAGTCGGGTGTGTTGGCCGGCATGCCGTTGCGGAGATCCACAAGGGCTTGTTCGATGGCCATCTGCGCGGCGAGACGGGCTTTGAGCTGGTCCGAAAAAACGTTGCTGGAGAGACGCTCGACGCGAACGCTGCTCACGAAAGCGACGAGAAGGATCGTCAGCATCGCAAGAATCGCGAGGGTGACGATGAGGGCGACGCCGTTCTCCTTTCCGCATGCGGCGAGGGAGGATCGTCCTCGTTCGGCGGCTCGCGAGGTCTGCGGCGGCGCCGGCAGCTTCGTCCTGCCTCGAAACGGCGGGCGAAGCGTTCGCTCCACAGATCCAGAGAAACGAGAAATGAGGCGAGGGGGCGTCATTGGGCATTCAGGAGTCGGATGATCATGGAATTGGTGCGTCCGAACTGTGCGATGGCGTTCGTGCGGGCCGTGCCGCTCGCGGGGAGATGAGCCGCGGTGCGGCTGTCCACGAGGAGGAGGGAGATTTCCACTACGGAAGGAAGCGGGTTGTCGTTCGTGGAGGCCTGACTGTTCCAGGAGAAGTGTCCTAGGCCTCCGGCATCATAGTATTGGAAAGTGCAGCCCACGACTCCCTCGGCGAGGACGGAACTGGCCGCCAGATTGGTAACGGGAGTCAGAGGGGTGACGCTGCGTCCCGCGGGACCATATGTTCCGGCGGTCGAGTTTGTGTCGGTCGGCGCGGAGTACCAGCGAACCAAGGAATTCGCAGAAGCATCATAGATGTAGCTAAACTCGCCGAGGTCCGAATAGAGATCGGACGATGGAGCGACCGGGGCGACGAAGTAGACCCAGTTCGTGTTTCCGACGAACAGGATGCGCTGCGTGGCGGAGGTGGTGATGAACGCCTGGGACATTTCCCGCGAGAGCAGTTCGAGAGAGATGCGGGCGGAGCGTTGGCGGTCCACGTTGGCTTCGCCGGCAATCCAGGCGTTGGAGGCGCGTTCGAAAATGCTGAAGAGAAGCGTGACGATCACCGCGAGGATCGCGGTTGCGACGAGGAGTTCGAGAACGGTGAACGCCTCGCGCAAAGCGCGCGGCAAATCGGACAACCGCGACCGGGCGACGGATCGCCGTGGATTGTCCTCGGGAAAACGCCCGCGCGCGCGGCAGTGTTTCAGACGAGAAGATGGAAGCGAGAGATTCATCGTCGGCCGATGGCGGTGGTGTAGAAATAAACGGTCCGCTGATTGATGTCCGCGGCCGCGGCAGGCCACGAGACGCGGAGATCGAGGACGGCGAGATCGGAAAAATTGGCATGCAGTCCCGGTCGTTTTTTGATGTCGACCTGAAAATAGGAGGCGTTGGCTACGGGGCTGATCGTGGGAACCCCTCCGCGTTTGGGAAAGTAGAGGGTATAGGTGTTGAGAGAGTCGAGGGCGGGGATGGCGAAGCTCGTGGCGGAGATGGCAGGCGTCGGGGAGGTATAGGGAGAACTCTGGCGGTCGGCGATGATCGCTTGAATGATTTGCGCGGCGGTATCGTCGTCGGTGGCATCGCGGGCGGCGTTCAGGCCGACGGCAAAAAGACCCAGGATGCTGACCATCGCGATTCCCACCACAGCGAGGGCCAAAGAAACCTCGATCATGGAGAACCCGCGCCGGACGCGGAGGGGGAAGATCGAAGCGCGAAGCGTGAAGTCGGAATGGATGCACGCTCCATCTCCGCAGGCGCGCCATGGCGGCCAAGATAGCCGTCCTCCAGGCTTCACGCTCGGGTCCCTCATTGCGGGATGTCGAGCGACGAACGGAGGATTTCGAGAAGAGCTCATCGGTTGACCTTGGCGCGGCCGGTGGCGTAAGAGATCACCACGGCGTTGGTGTTGGCGGAGCTGCTTGCCGTTACGGTTCCGTTGGGCATGACGACCCCTTCGCGAACGACGGCCGACTCATCGCTGCCGGAGACAAGCGCGCCCGCGGAATTGAACTGAAGGCCGGCGAGAGAAACTCCTGTATTGAGATTGCTGGGGAAGGGAGTCGTCGCGGAAAGGGAGGAAGGCAGAGTCGAGAAATAGGCGCCTTTGGGAAGACTCTGCCAGCGATCGAGATAGATCCAAGAGGACGCGGTGTCGTCCACGAGAGGGTCGAGATTCTGGTTCGTCCACATCAGCACCGCATAGGAGACCTTTGGGAAAATGGTTGCGTTGGTGTGGCTTCCATCCGCAAAGACCACCCGGACATGCGTTCGACCGGTGATGGCCTTGGTTCGCGCGAGGGTCAGCACATTGACGAGATGCGAAGCCCCGATCCCGACGGCGCTGCTTTTCGTCACCGATTGAAAGGCCGGAACGGCGAGGACCATCATCAGGGCCATGATCCCGATCACGATGACGAGCTCGATGAGCGTGAAGGCGGCCCTGCGTGCCGCGCGCGACGCCCGACGTTCGGCGCTCGACGGAAGCGCGGAGGCCGAGGCGTTTCGCGCCGCGCACGAGGCTCGACGATCAAGGATCGAGGAAACACCCCTGGCGTCGGAGCGGCAGGACGGCTTCCGCGAGTCTTCCCGGACCTCAGATGTGGGATGCGTTTTCACGGGGGCGGCCGGGTTCATCGCGCGTGGAACGTCGTGCCTCGATCGTCTCGGATCATTTCCAACTCGTATTGGTGATGGAGTAGTTGCGGCCGCCAATGCTCCAGATGGCGGCTCCTCCGGAAACGTTTACTCCGCCGAAGGGCGCGGTCACCTGATTGTTTCCGTCGTAGTCGAATTTGACGCGAATCGAGTTTCCCCAAGGATTGACGAGATTGGTGCTGCCGCTGCCGGCCTTGAGATAGGCGTTGTCCACGAGGCCCATATCGGCTGATTTTACATCAAGAAAGACCGTTTTCTTGGGGTTTCCTCCGGCGCCTCCGCCGAGCCAGACATCAGTGCCGGTGAGCATTTGAAGGAGATCTTGGTTGTAAGCCGCCGTGAGTTCGCTGCCTTCGGAGAGACCTCCGGAGGTATTCGGCCAGTAGCCGTACTCGTTGTAGTAAGCCTTGAGGGCGACGCCGAGCGAGCTGATGAGCGTGGCGGTTTTGGACTTCTTGGCGGCCTCGCGCGCGCCGTTGAGGGCGGGGAGGAGGAGGCCGGCGAGGATGCCGATGATCGCGATGACCACGAGCAGTTCAATCAAGGTGAAGCCCTTGATTGAATGGCGAGACGGGAGTCGCGAGACGAGAGACGCGGGAGGAGAGGCGTCGCGAGACCCGAGATTTGAGGGGCGGGACGAAGGCGGGAAGGCCGCCTTCCGGGCTTGAGCGATGCGTTGTTTGGCCATGATGAATGCTTGGAGTTTTGCGGCGAGTTTAGCGCAGGATGCGGAGATCGAGGTTTCTTCTTCTTGCGAGAGAAAACCGAGATCGCGGCTGATGAGGAGGTACGCCCTCAATTCGGAGAGCGATCCTCGCGCGATATGGAGGAAGTGCACCTGATCGGCAGATTGTTCCCGTCCTTCGCCCTCGGCGACATTGGCGGGGACCGAGACGGCGGCGCGGCACATCTGGTTCGCGAGCCGATGACGTTCCTCTGCGGGAAATGCTTTGGTGACGCGATAGATATCGAGCGTCAGGCGGTGCGCGAGTTGCCAGACTTCGAGCTTTTCGAAATGGGCTTTCGCATGCATGGGTTTCCTCCTGTTGTCGCGTTCTGGATTCTTGGTCTTTCAGTTCTCCTGGGTCTCGCGTCTCGCGGGCCGTCACGGCCCGCTCATCTCTGCCAATTGCCGAGGTCGTCCACGGCGGAGGTGAAGTTGGTGGGGTATGCGGATTTGCCATCCACGCCGGCCGACCAGAGGTCGAAGGTTTGGGGATTGGCTCGAGGGTCAATGGGGTTGTAGCCGTAGGGATTGCCGTTCGGATCGAGAATGACCGTGTAGGCGAATCCGCCCAAGGCGTTGGTGACGGTTTTGATCTGCTTCGGAAGAAAGCTCATGTAGGTCTTTGGGGTATTCGTTCCGGAGAGCGCCCGCCAGACGTAGTGGATGTTCAGCCATCCGTTGGTATTCGGGTGGGCGCAACCGGAGAGAACCGAGCCTACCGAAAGGAAAACGTTGGTGATGCCGCCCTTGGCAGAATCGGCCTGGCTGAACACCTCGTCATCGAGCGGAGGATAGCCTCCGTAGTCGGCCTTGTAAGCTTCCAGGGCGGCTTCCATGGCCTTGATCTCGGCCTTGATGCGCGATTCGACGGCGCTGCGATTGGCGTAGGAGGAGATGCCCACGACGAGACCGGCGAGGAGGACGATGATCGCGATGACCGTGAGCAGTTCAATCAGGGTGAAGCCCTTGATTGAACTGCGCGACGCGTGACGCGCGACGCGCGACGGTGGGGGCGTTCGTTCCGTGAACTGCGTGTGGGAATTCGAGTTTCTCTGGTTCATCTCAGGGTTCCTGTCTCCGACTCGTGTTTCGCGTCTCGTACCTCCGCTGCGAAAGGGATTCGAGGAAGCGGAGGTCGTCCTCGTCCTGCGTGCGGCCGGTGCCGCGTTTGGAGGCGATGAGGTCTTCGAGGCTGAGGACGCGGAGGCGGTTCTCGAAGGGGAGGGCGCGTTTCCAGGCCGCGTCGAAATCGGGGAGGTTGTGGGCCTCGAAGAAAACGTCCACGGAAGGGCCGCGCTCTTTGAGGCGGATCACCCCGTCGGCCCGAGCCGCCTCGGCCACGGCCGCCCTCAGGGGCGCGAAAGGATCCGCGGGGATTGTCCCGAGGCGGAGCCCCTGGATGCGGGAGACTTCGCACGTCTCGCCCGTTGTCTTTACGACAGAAAGGAGACGCTCGGC
This sequence comes from Verrucomicrobiia bacterium, assembly GCA_013360985.1. Lineage (GTDB taxonomy): Bacteria > Verrucomicrobiota > Verrucomicrobiia > JABWAM01 > JABWAM01 > JABWAM01. The sequence goes on from JABWAM010000014.1 coordinate 8,015, forward strand.
CCACGCCTCGGGACCGCCGGCGGGATCCAGCCACCAGTCGGTGTCGAAACTGTGGCGAGAGGATCCGTACACGTTGCATGCCGTGCCCCCGAGCATCAGGGCGCGCACGCCGTCTTGAAGGAGCGCCTGGGAGAAACGTTCCTCGAAGTTGATGGGGTGGTTTGGGCGATCGGAGTTCGTGGAAGGATCTTCCTCATGCAAGGAACGGACGGGCGGAGGCGGGCGGTTGGGCAGGCCCTGGAGGTCGGGGCCGCCGACGCGGGTGCGCCGGGTGTACCACCAGGTCCGGCGCGCGGCGGTGCGGCGGAAGGAGTTCAGCCCGTCGAGGTCGGTGATCCTCGGGAGCGAGGAGTTGGAGGGGATGCGGGCGCGGGAGCGCACGGGCGGTTCGACGCGCGAAGAGCGAGGATCGAGGGGGTTGGCGCGGGAGTTGGCCAGGTTCACTTGGAGGAGAGGTTCGGCCCCGACATTCGTCGGGGCGCAAGGTCGCGCAGAGGAGAAGAGGGGATTTGTGGAGGGAGGCTGGCAGGAGAGCCGCCCGCCGGGACACGCGGGCCGCATGAGCTCCTCCGAGGAACTCAATCCCGCATCTCCTTTTCGAGGCGCTCGGCGATCCATTGTTTCATCATGCTCTGATAGTTGAGATAGCGGGAACGCGCGAGACGCTTGAGGCGGGCGAGCATGCGCGGATCGAAACGGATCGTAATGCTCGTGGACTCGGTTTGGTCGGCGCCCGTCCGAGCTTCCTGCATCAGGGACGCATCGAGTTGATGTTCCCGCCAAAAGGCGGCCTCGTCCGTTTCGGACGCGAAGGAGAGCGGCACCTCGGACCAGGTCTTGAGGGTTTTCATCGGGGAACCATGCGCGGCGAGCAGCGAATCGTTCGAGGGAGACTACCGCGCGCGTACGGGAAACAAAAGGAGGAAGGATCTCCGGCAAGAACAGGCGTCTCCGCATCGCGTGTCGCGGGTTGCGCGTTTTGGGTGGAACGAAGGCGCGTTCGCTACAGGCTCTGTTGCTTTGCGCGATCATAGAAATGTTCCTCCTCCGAAGAGAAAGGGCGGACCGCCAGAACGCGAACCTGATTGCCGTTGGTGCGGTAGAGCGCGAAGAGCCCTCGGCCGGCGGCGGTGCGTCCAAGGCAAATGTAACGGGCGCGTGCGGCGAAGGGAGGCGCATCCGGCGCGAGACGGAGACAGAACGGATCCTCGAACGCCTCTTCGATTTCGCCGGGTACAAACGGCGTTTTGACGTCGAACGGGGGATTGAGCCAGTCGAAGTCCATGGGGGTTTCTGCGGTGTGATTTCAGATTCCCAAGCGTCTGCGGCTACATTGTCCATACACCGTGAATACATGCGCGTCAAGCGGTTTCAGCATTTTTTTACCACCATTCGCTGGGGCCGCGAGGGATGGGGAGACCATCCTTTGAGAGAGAATCGGCATGGAGGACATCCTGAGGACGGTACTGCGGGAGGAGTTCGCCGTCGGGACCGAGGAACGGCTGCCGCCACGCGCGCCAATGGGCGACGATCGCGTCGAAATCGGCGCGCGTTCGCAGGCCGGCGAGGCGGCGCTTGAACTCCGCCGCCGGCCCGAGGCGGCGTACGGACCATGCGGCGACCTTTCGAAACATGCGGCAGCCGGTTTCCTCGCCGAAGACGTCCGCCATGCGGTCGAGGTGCGCGGACATGAAGGCGATCCGCGCGTCGAAACCGGGTTCGGCGGGAGGCGTTGCGCCGTCGAGTAGAGCGCGCGTCTGAGCAAAGATCCAGGGGTTCGAGAAGGCGCCGCGTCCAATGCTCACCGCGGCGCACCCGGTTCTTTCGAACATCTCTTTTGCCGCGCGAGGGGTGGTGACATCTCCGTTGCCCACGACGGGGATCCGGCGAACGGCGCGAACGACGGCGGCGATGCCGTCGAGGTTGACGCGGCCTGAAAATCCTTGGGCGCGCGTGCGTCCGTGGATGGTGATCGCGGCGGCGCCGGCGTCTTCCGCGGCGCGGGCGACGTCGGGCGCGGTGAGGTTTTCGGAATCCCAGCCGAGGCGCATTTTGCAGGTGAGCGGGATGCGCAGCGCGGCGGTCATCGTCCGAACAAGGCGCGCGACGCGGGCGGTATCGGCGAGGAGCGCGGCGCCGCTCCCCGCGCGGACGACTTTGCGGACGGGGCACCCCATGTTCACATCCACCATGCGGACTCCCCGCTCTTGGAGGAGGAGGGCGGCGTCGCGCATCTCCTCGGGAACGGCGCCGAAGAGTTGGACGGCGAGCGGCTCATCTCCGGGCGCCGTTTCGATCAGTTTGAACGACTTCGCGTGGCGCTCGAGGAGAGAGCGCGCGTTGACGAGATCGGTGGTGGCCAGGCCGAGGCCGCCCAGCGGACGGATGGCGAGGCGGAAAGGCAGGTTCGTGTAGCCCGCGAGCGGCGCGAGGAAAAGGTTGGAGGAGATCGCGATCTCTCCGATGCGGACGGGCATGAGGGAAACGTAGCGGAGGGAGACCGACGGGAAAAGCCGCGGATGAGATCCCGATCTTCACCACGCTCGAAATGCGGGCGCGATTTCGCTAGATGAGAATCCGTGATGCGCTCGGCATGGTGGCTCCTGGGAATTGTCTGCGCGCTGCCGCTGCGCGGAGCGGAGGAGACGGCATTTGGCCAACTGACGTTCGCGGGGCTTTCTCCCGAGATGCAGATCGCGGCGCGGCGCGTCGTCGTGGCGACGGGAGCGCGTTTCGATCGTCTCTTCGGAACGTCTGTGGGACGCATGCCGACGGTCGTGCGTTGGGTGGCCGCGGAGGAGGTCGTGTGCGGAGGAGAGGAAATTGGAGGGATGAGCGGCCTCTGCGTCGTGCGGGAGGGGCGCGCGGAAATTCTTGTGGCGACGCGCGCAAACGCCGCGGTTGCGGCGATCCTCGCGCACGAGGCGACGCATGCCTTTCTTGCGGAGGCCTTCGGGGCGGTGCGCGATCCGTTCCTGAACGAGGGATTGGCACAATGGTTCGCGGCGCAGGCGTGGCCGCCGCTGCGCAACGAGTTGCGCCATCTCTGGTTGAAGGGCGGGCCGAGGACGTCCTCTTCGCCCTACGTCGCGGGTTTTCACTGGATCGAGGAGCATGTCGAACGTCCCGGTTTTGGGGAGTTCGTAAAAACGGGAAGAGACGCGACTTCGAAAAGCGTGGACGATCTCGAGAAGCGATGGCGCGAATTCGCGCGAGGGCGGAAATGAGGAGGCCGGGGTTCGGCGCGCCGGCCGCTCCAGGCGGGTTCAGTTCACGATCTTTCCATCGCGGATTTCGATGCGGCGGCTCGCTTGGGCGGCGATCTTCGGATCGTGGGTGACGAGGACGATGGTGCGCCCTTGGCGGCTGAGGTCGCGAAAGAGGGCCAGGATGGATTCGCCCGTGGCGGTGTCGAGATTGCCGGTCGGTTCGTCGGCGAAGACGATGCGTGGATCGTTGACGAGCGCGCGCGCGATCGCGACGCGCTGGCATTGGCCGCCGGAGAGTTGGCTGGGGCGGTGGCGCGCGCGGTTGGAGAGGCCGACGTGTTCAAGGGCGCGACGCGCTCTTTCGCGGCGTTCGCGCGCGGAGAAGCCGGCGTAGATCAGGGGGAGTTCGACGTTTTGGACGACGTCGAGGCGCGGGAGGAGATTGAACGATTGAAAGATGAACCCGATCTTGCGATTGCGGATGGCGGCGAGCGCGTTCGGCGATGCCCGGGAAATGTCCTCGCCGTCGAGAACGACTTTTCCTTCGGTGGGCGAATCGAGGCAGCCCACGAGATGCATGAGGGTGGATTTGCCGCTGCCCGAGGGGCCGATGATCGCGATGAATTCGCCCGACTCGATCACGAGGTCCACCCCGTCGAGGGCGCGCACCTCATCCTCCGCCATGCGGTAAATTTTTCGGACGCCGTGAATTTCGACGAGAGGCACGACGCGAGGATGACGGCGAAAACGAGGCTGATGAAGAAAAAAACATCGGATCCCCGCGGACGGCGCCGCACGGACGCGGGATCAAGAGGGGGCAGTCCCCAAATCCCCGCGCAAGACATGGGTGGAGTCCATCCTCGGTCGAGGAACATGCGACGCCCTCGCAACATTTTGGATTCAACGGCTCGGCCGGCGGCCTGCCCTACCTCGCTTCGCGATGAGGTCGGGAAAGAACAGGTTTCGTCCGAACCCTTTCGGGGCCGGTCGAGCCGTCGCACCCTTCGTATGGGGAGTCCGGAATCTCGACACGACCCACCTCTCCGATCCTCCATGGATGATGATGAGGGTGGCTCTCCGAAAATTGAGTTGATCCGTGGATTGGGGCAGTCGTCCGAAGCGATCAACCGTCGATCAGCGGACGTAACGTTCCGGGCGTTCTTTCGCGTGGCGATCCAGTCCGTCCATGATCGCGGCGCAACTGGCCTGCCAACGGTCGGCGGGGATGTCTTCGGTGATGCCCATGAGGAACCCCTCGGAGCGACCGGCCTCCTCGGCGAGGCGAAAGGCGATCTCTTCGACCTCGGCAACGGGGCAGAGGTGGCGCGAAGAAGGGAAGTTGATCCAGAGGATCTTGTCGGGCCAGGCGGCGCGCGCCTCGGCGAGCGTCATGTCGGTGTCTGGCGCGGGCGTGAACGCCTCGATGTAATCGAGCGCCGAGCGCGCGACGAGAGGCGCAAGGAGCCGGCAGTTCGCGTCGAGATGACAGCCGAGGAGCTTGCCGCGGCGATGCAGGGCTTCCGCGGCTTCGTGATAGTGCGGGAGATAATATTCCTCGAAGCCCTTCGGTCCGATGACGTCGGCGACGACGTTGCCGCCGTAGTTGGCGATGAGGGCGGGCGAGTCGGCGACGAGGGAATAGACGGCGCGACGCTGTTCCACGTTGGCGGCGTAGAGTTTTAGAATCTCATCGCGCGCGTCCATCCACTGAACGCAGAAGTCCTGCATCTCCATGAGGGAGCCTGAAATCAAGTCTTGCAACGGCTCGAGCCCCAACGCGGCGCGGAAGATAGCGTCCTCGCCGAAGGCGGCCTGGGCGCGGGCAAAGGCCTCGTGATTCGGGAGGTAGCGCGCGTCGCGGATGAAGAAGTCGAGGGCCTTGTAATCCTCTGGAGACTTGAAAAGTTTCTCGTGCCACCAGATCGTGAAGCCCGCCTCCTCGTGAAGAGATTCGAGGACGCCGACGGGTGTTGCATAACGAGTTCGCACGAACTTCTTGCCCTCGCGCCATTCGACCGCTTCGGTCGTGCGGACGTTGGGGCGGATGGTGCGGAACGCGGGGATATCGCGTTTGACGACGCAGAGGCCGCGGTTGCGGAGCGCGCGTTCCGCGGCGCATTGAGGGATCTTGTTTTCATACATGGTGAACGGGACCTTGTCGGTCCGTTCGCCGCGAAGGGCGGCTTCGACGCGGGCGCGAGGAGTGAAGGCGCGAGACATCGGATCACCATTGGGCGGACGTCATGCGGCGCCAGGCGTCGGTCGGCGGGGCTTGGGGAGGGCCGCCGCGTTTCGCCTCGACGAGCGAGAGGCGCACGCGGCCCGCGCGATCGGTTTGTCGGTCCACGATCAGGCAGAGGCGTTGGTCGAGGGCGTTCCGGTCGAGCGTGAACGGGATCGTCAGCAGATCGGTTTCGCCGGGTTTGAAGCGCACGTCGTTCAAGCCGACGCTCTCGAGCAGGCTGCGATCATGGGGAATCTCCACGTCGCGCCCGACGCGGAGCGTAAAGCGGTCCCGGATCAAGGAGTTGGCGACGCCCGACCGATTGGCGACTTCGACGCGGACGCGAAGATGGAGGCGCCCGTCGCGCGCCGCGTACTCGACATCGCGCAACGCGAACGAGAACGGTTTTGCGGGGACTTCTTCCCCATAGCGATAGACGCGGTTGTGGAAGTCGGCGCAACCCGCGGCGACGAGCGCGAGGAGGACCACTGGGATCGCGGCGAAGAGGCGCATGGCCGCCCGACGAGGCGCTATTTCTTCGCGCCTTGATCGGCCGTCTTTTCCGCAGCGGGTTTGGCGCCTTTGGCTTCGGCGGCAGGCTTGGTTTCGCCCTCTTCTTCGCCTTCAGCCTTCTTCTCGCGGATCACCTCGGGTTCCTTCATCTCGGCGGCGGCCGGAGCGGCTTCCTCCTCCTTCGTCGGCGCGAGGACGATGAAGACGGAGACGTCGGCGTGGCTGATTACGGTGACGTTCGCCGGAACCTTGAGATCTTTGACGTGAATGTTGCCGCCGATGAGAAGGGCGGAGACATCGATTTCGACGCGTTCGGGGAGATCTTTGGGGAGACATTCGACCTCGAGCTCGCGGAGGGCTTGTTCGAGGACGCCGCCGCCGGTGCGGACGCCCTCCGGTTCGCCGAGGGCGAAGATCGGCACGCGCGCGCGAAGTTTTTCGTCCGAGCGGATTTCATGAAAATCGAGATGGAGAATTCGGTCGGTGAGCGGATGGCGTTGGATTTCCTGGATGAAGGCGAGGCGTTCCGCGCTTCGCCCTTTCTCTTCGACCGTCAACTGGACGAGCATATTTTCGCTCGTGGCGTGTTTGAAGATGCGGGCGACCTCCATCTCCGCCACCTGGATTTGGGTGGATTGGGTGTGGGCGCCGTAGATCACGGCGGGGATCAGGCCCTGGGCGCGAGAGTGTTTCGCGAAACGGCGTCCGGCGCCGTCGCGGGGGAGGGCTTTGAGGGAAACGTGCTTCGCCATAGGAGATGCCAAAAAAGAAGTTGAGTAAGCCGGAAAGTCTAGCAGAAGGCCGTTCGGGGCGCAATGGACAAGTTGCTCATCGCCGCGGGGAGGTGCGCGAAGTGAAATCGAGGACGCGCGAGAGCGTGGAGCGCAACTCCGTACGGGGCACGATGCGGTCAATGAGCCCGTGGCCGAGGAGGAACTCCGCGGTCTGGAAGCCCTCGGGAAGCTCCTCGCGCGTCGTCTCGCGAATGACGCGCGCGCCCGCAAAGCCGATCATCGCCTTCGGTTCGGCGAGGATGACGTCGCCCAGGGATCCGAAGCTGGCCATGACTCCCGCCATGGTGGGATTGGTGAGGACGTTCACGCAGGCGAGGCGCGCCCGAGCGTGGCGGGCGAGGGCGGCGCTGGTCTTTGCCATCTGCATCAGGCTGAACATGCCTTCATACATGCGGGCGCCGCCTGACGCGCAGACAAGAATGACGGGGAGCTTGGCGCGGGTTGAATTCTCGATGATTCGGGTGATCTTCTCGCCGACGACGGAGCCCATGCTCCCGCCGAGAAACTCGAAATCCATGACTGCCAGACCGGTGCGCCGCCCTTCGATTTCGCAAAAGCCCGAAACGACGGCATCCTTGAGGCCGGTCTTTTTCTGATTGGCGCGCAGCTTTGGCGCGTAGCTGACCACGCCGCGAAACCCGAGGGCGTCCACGGAGGAGAGGCCCGCATCCGTTTCTTCGAAGGTGCCGGGGTCCGCGAGCCAGGCGATCCGGTCGCGCGATCGGGCGGGGAAATGGAATCGGCATTTGGGGCAGACGCGTTGCGATTCCTGGAGCTCTTTCGAGGTGATCATCTCATCGCAACCGCCGCAGCGGATCCAGAGTCCCTTGGGGATATCGCGACGTTTCGCGCCGCTGACCTCGCGGGGTTTATCGAACACCTTGGGGAGCGCGGCGGAGGTTCTCGCGGGCGCGGCACGAGGCGGAGCGGAGGGCGGAGAGGCGGAGGCGTTGGCTTTTGAGGAATCTTCCACGGGGCGACAAGGTTAGCCTGCGGATTCTCCGACTTCAACATGATCGGCACGCGCCGCGTTCGGCCTCCGGCGCGTTGGTTTCGCCGTCGGACCGAAGGTCCGGATCGGCCGCACGCGACGGCCGGATGATTTCCCAAATCCACGGATCAGTTCGATTTTCAGAGAGCAACCCTCCTCATCATCCATGGAGGATCGGAGGGGCGGGTCGTGTCGAGATTTCCGACTCTCCACAAGAGAAGGGTGTGACGGCTCGGCCGGCCCCGAAAGGGTTCGGACGAAACCTGTTCTTTCCCGACCTCATCGCGAAGCGAGGTAGGGCGAGGCCGCCGGCCGAGCCGTTGAATCCAAAATGTCGCGAGGCGTCGCATGTTCCTCGACCGAGGATGGACTCCACCCATGTCTTACGCGGGGATTTCAGATCTCCTGACATACCCCCGTGCGAAAATGTCCGCTTTTTGCGTCAGAGCACCTCTTTGACGGCGTAACGCAGGCGCAGGCGGGAGCCTGGGAAGACGGTGTTCGTGCAGTTGAGCTCCTGGCATAGAGCGGTTACGGCCCGAGTTCGGTGCGGCGAGCTCAAGGGATCGAGAGTCACGCGCAGTTCTGTGTTGGTAACGTTCAGATCGGCCGCGCTGAACAAGGCGGATTGGATGAGGGTGCGGCCCTCGTCTTCGGCTCTGCGGTAGTGGGGCGCGATCATTCGCAGGAGATCGCTTTCAGCCTGGTAGGCCACCATCTTGAAGAGGTTGGTCAGGTGTTTGCGTTCTGGGGCGAGCTTGACGATCGGATCTGCGGTAACGCTTTGGACGGGAACGCGCTGAGGCAGCGCGGCCCGGCGTTTTTCCAACCGCTCGACGTTTTCCCAAGCCGTCCAGATCCGCTGGCCGAGTTTGCCTTGGGCGATCTTGAAGCCGCGCATGGTGGGGCGCTGCTGTTCCAGACTGGTGAGGGCCTCCAAACCGTATTCGGCCTGGAGGCGATCCAAATGAGCTTGAGCCTGTCGGAGCTTGGCATCGGCGGCGACCCAAGCCGGGTTGGGGACTTCGCGCCGGGGATCATCCGTCACCACCGAGTAGTCGGCCAGGGCGTCGAGGGCGTATTCCTCGCGCAGGTACTTGAAGAAGTTCTCCTGCCGCCAGCGTTCGAACATCCGATAGGCCAGTTTCAGCGCGGGCAGATCCCGGCGAGAGCTCAGCACCGGAGTTTGGTGGCCATTTTCACCCAAGCGCGTGACTTGGCGCAAACGCAGCTTGCCTTTGAGCAGGCGCACCGCCTGGTCGGCCAAGGGATAAGCGACCTCACGGCCATCCAGTGTGGCGCGGTGCTTTTTGAAGAGCCTGCGGGAGACCTTGCGCCAGCGTCCCTTGCGATAGGTGAGGAGATCGAAGCCTTCGGCCAGGATCTTCATGAAAAGCTTGGGGCTGTAGCCGCCACGGTCGAAGACGACGGTGGTGCGTCGCGAGCCGACTACGGTGCGGATCTCCTCCAGTAGCGGCGGCAGCATTTTGACCAGGCCGGCGTTGGCTTCGGCGGTGAGCACGAACAACGGATCGCCAGCGGCGTCGTTGACCCAGTAGTCGGAGGTGCCCAGCATCGGCAGGCGCATGCGGGCCACGTGGGTCTTGGGCAAACGGTGCTGGCCATGGTAGACCCGCACATGGCCGTCGATGTACAGGAACCCCATCACGGTTTCGCGCAAAGCCACACGCCGCTGGGCCAGCGCCCGCCCGAAGTCCGCCGCCAAGCGCGAGAGCTTGCCTCGCAGCGTCTTGACCTCGGGAACGCGATCCAGCCCCAGGACCGGACCCAAAGCTTGCGGAACATGTTCCTTGAGCCCCTCCGGCTGCTTGATCCGCCACAGCGCCATCAGCAGCAAGGTCAGCAGCGTGGTTCGCAAGCCATAAAAGGCCGGGCCGAGGCTGCCATAGGTCTGCTGGGCACACTCGAAAACGCCGCTTTGGATCAAGGACGGCAACGCCAGCAACACGCCAGCCCGTGGAACCGAGGCGGCCGATCCGAACAACGGTGCGGCATCATCGAGCAATCCCAGTGAAGCCAGGAGACGATCCCAGCGCCGATCCGAAGGATCCGTGTCCAGGGTGGTCGGCACCCGCTCAACGCAAAAAGCGGACACATTTGGGTCCGCAGGCGGTGAAGCTGCGGGAGATGAGGTTGGAGCAGCTGTGGCTGAAAAAACGGACAGGTTTGGGTCCGCAGGAAGAGCTTCTTGGAAGAGCTTCTTCCAAGGGCAACATGCCCGTCTCGGGCGCCGACGCTGACTTCCAGCCTATCCGACGCAGAGTCTTGCGAATCGCCCTTTCATTCACCCCAATGCGCCGCGCGATCTCACGATTCGAATGGCCGTCGGCCTTCAACCGATGGATCAAGCCCACGCGCCGACCTCGGAGGCGCGTGCGACCCGCCGGAAAACCGCGGCCGTGGCCCAGTGCGGACAAACCGCCGTCTTCAAACCGCCGTTGGTGCCGGCGCACCGTGCGCACGGAATACGCAAAGGCCCTCGCGACCTCGATCTGGTCCGCCCATCCCTGCTCGACCAGACTGACCATGGCATGCGCCTCCGACATACGGTCGCCCACGGCGTACTGGGACAAGACCATCCCCGCAACGATCACGACCCGGTGACCATGCTGAG